>JAAYYM010000450.1 GCA_012515365.1 Clostridia bacterium | reverse complement strand
TATTCCTTGCGGTCGGAAAGGCTAAACAGGGCGGAATTCTCAGCATCGGCAGACAAGGCTTATTCTTTGTTCCGCTGATCTTGATTTTACCGAATCTTTTTGGTATTCATGGAATGATATGGACACAGCCTGCTGCGGATGCGATTACCATTATTCTGACTGCAATTTTTGCAATTGGTGAGAATAGGGAGCTTAACAGACTTTGTTGAACTGAAGGAAGAAAAAACAGACAGACGGAATCGACAGGGTGATTTCTGTGTATATAAATAGAATAGAATCAAAGTTATTATGGACGCAATGCGTTTTCGCGGGTATAATGTTTTATAAAGGAATATGTAGGGAAAAAGAGTATGAGAAATAGACATAACGGTCGTTATGCCTGAAAAAAAGAGTTATAATGAGTAACGGCTTATGCCGCTTGTAGAATCAACTTTCTCAGGGCGGATTCAAGAGGCATATCCCAAGCATCCAGTTGCTGTAACATCAGGATGTGATAGAGGCGGCAGTACCACATCTTAGTTGATCGGTATTTGCCGTCTTCTAATTTAAAGTCTAATTCTCGCGTTTATTTGGAACGTTCTGCAGAAGTCGAGAGATTATTAGTATGATAGGAGGAAACAACATGATGGAAAAGAAATCAATGGTAATATTACGTTATGGACTGCTACTTGCAGCGTTTGCATTGGTGGTAGCAGGAATTGCACGAGGAGAAAATATAACGGTTATGCAAAAGGCAATTAATATCTGTATGGAATGCATTGGAATTGGCTGATTCCATATGACAGGGATTACACAAGGAAGAGAGTGAGAACATGAAAAAAAAATGGAAATTGTATCCGACTAATTTTAAGGTACTGCTTGGAATCATCATTTTGTTTGCTATTTTTGCTTTGTACCAGAACCAGAAGCAATATGCGATTCGAGAAGTCGATGATGAACGTGTGCCACGGCTTGCGGAATTTTTTAGTGGAGAGAGCTTTGATGGAGAAGAAATTACGAGTGATATATTTGCGAAAAATAAATTGACTATGATTGATGTCTGGGCAACTACATGCACGGCATGTGTCGCAGATATGCCTCATTTGGCGGCGATGGAGAAGAAGTATGCGTCACAGGGGTTCCAGGTGATAGGTGTTTGTGCTGATTTGCGGGATAAGGAGCAGGTGAAAGAAGAAAGGGTGGATACGGCACGGGAAATCCAGAAAAAAACAGGGGTAAGCTATATGCAGTTGATTCCATCAGAAGAATTTCAAAAGGAATATCTGCGTGTGGTTGTCACAGCGACACCACATTGTTTTATGGTTAATCAAAAGGGTGAGATTGTTGAAACTCATGTTGGTGCGATACCGGAGGATGCCCTGGCGGAGAAAATTGAACAGTGTTTGAAGGAATCAGAGTAGAGAGGGAGAGCGATACATATGAAAAAGAAGAAAAAGAAAAACTGGATGCGCCCATGGTGTCAGGCAGCCTTCTTTGCGCTGACGAATGGATATGCGACCGGATTTATGCAGGGAAAGATCTACAAAGGTACTACAAAAGCCTGGTGTGTGCCGGGACTGAATTGTTATTCCTGTCCGGGTGCGATGGGGTCCTGCCCAATCGGGGCCCTGCAGGCAGTGTTAAACAGTCAGAATTTTAAATTCTCCTGTTTTGTGCTGGGAATTATTATGGCTTTTGGAACACTGTGTGGGAGATTCATCTGCGGCTGGCTGTGTCCATTTGGTCTGGTTCAGGATTTGCTGCATAAGATTCCACTGTTTAAGAAAGAAAAGAATATGCCGGGTCACAAATACCTGAATTATTTGAAATATGTCATCCTGGCAGTTTTCGTCATACTGCTGCCATTGATAATTTCTAATGCAGCAGGTATGGGTGAACCATGGTTCTGTGAGTATATTTGTCCGAGCGGTACATTACTTGGAGGAATTCCGCTGGTTGTCTTAAATTCCGCCCTGAGAAGCGCGACCGGTTTCCGGTTTGCATGGAAGGTTGCCTTGCTGCTGCTCGTAATCATCCTTTCCATCAAATATTACAGACCGTTTTGCAAATATGTGTGTCCACTCGGCGCGATGTATGGTTTCTTTAATCCAGTAGCTTTTTATCGTTATCAGATTAAAGAGGATGCCTGTGTGAACTGTGGAGCCTGTACCACTGCCTGTAAGATGGGGATTGATGTTAGAAAGAATCCAAACAGTTTTTCCTGTATTCGATGCGGAGACTGTAAGGCGGCATGCCCAACAGGAGCCATAGTATCTACCTGGGAAGAGCATATGCACAAAAGAGACGATGAAACGCTTGACGAAAACGTGAATGAAGTGAACACTGAAAACAGCAATGAAAATAAGGAAAAGAAAACAAAGATTGTGAGAAATATTTTACTTGTGTCAGGCTTCCTTGCAGCAATATTCACAATCGGAAATAAATATGAATTTACGAGTGCATTTGATAGTCTGAAGAGTACATTTCGTCTGCGAACTGCGAATGACGTTATTCTTATCTCATTGGCAGATCCTGTTATAGCATGGTTTACATTTGGTATTCTATTATTTTCGGTATTCATGTACCTGTATCAATTATACATCTGTAATCGGAGGAAGACATGGAATAGAGATTTTATGGCGCAACAGTACAAAATCGTATTTTTGCTTGCAGCTGTCGTATCTGTGCTGAATATAGTACGGTTCTGCTTTTTTGCATATACTTTTCCAGAAACATATGAAGCTGTAAAGGTACTGTATACAAAGTCTGTTGTATGGCAGGAGTATGTAGTGATGGATATTGTGCCTTTACTGAAAAGAATTCCACTTGTAATTGTGACGGGAATCCTTTATTGGATGAATAAAAGAGAAGGCAATCATGGAGCATTAACATAAAGTTAATTATAAATCAGTAGAAAAACCGCCCTAGTTGTAGTACAATGTTTATATGTAAATAAATGACAATTACTCATTGGCAATGGAATTACATTGTGTTATTCTTTATTTGGTCATAGGGAGTGAAACAGACTAATTAAAAACAGATTGACAAAAGTAGAGAGATGATATATATTGATAATTGGATTATCGATAATTCGATTATCAATAGGAGAAAAATGGATGGCGAAACCGGATAAATCAATTGATCCCAGAATTCTTGACTGCGCAAAACAGGAATTTCTGGATAAGGGTTTTGAAAAGGCTTCCTTACAGACAATTTGTAATCATGCAGGAGTGACTACCGGAGCACTGTATAAGAGGTATAAGGGAAAAGAAGAATTGTTCTGTGCAGTCGTGGAACCCACTATTGAAGCTATTTATGAAATGCTTCAGAACAGATCGATAGAACATCTTCAGAAACTAAGTGACACGGAATTAATCAACTGCTGGAGAATGCAGGAAGAAAATGTGATGTTTTATTTTCAGTTTTTCTATCAGCATAAGGATGGCTTTGTTTTGCTTCTGAAAGACTCTGCGGGTACAAAGCATGAAAATTTTGCTCATGAATTTGTAAGTCGACTGAGTGACAATACCATTCGCTATTATCAGGAAGGGTACCGGAGAGGAATCTTTTTAAGGGAAATCAGCGAAGAGGAGTTTCATATCCTGTTGTCGGCATTCTGGACGGCAATTTATGAACCGTTTATTCACAACATGGAGTGGGACAAAATGAGGGAGCATACGAGACTGATCTGCAAATACTTCAACTGGCTGAGTGTTCTTGAAGTAGAGGAAGAAGTTTAAGTCAGAGAAAATGAGTGAAAGAAAGTAGAATCGGTGGAAGTGTATAAGAAAAGTTAGGTCAGAGAAAGTCTAAGTAAGATCAAATGTTAAAAACATCAGAATGTGTAGAAAAAAAGTGTCTGTCAAGCAGACATTATTTTTCAAACAAGGGTTAGTAAAAACTAACCAACATAACTAACCAATATAAATTAAAGGAGAGAGGAAATATTATGTTTCAGAAAGCATTTCAATATGTAGGAGAGTATAAAGCGTACACGTATCGTGCGATTTGTTACATTCTGGTCGGAATCGCCCACAGATTAAATACCATCGCAAATGCAGACAACATCTTAGTTATTGAGGACGGCAGAATCGTGCAGAACGGCACACACGATGAATTGATGCAGAGTGTTGGCGTATATCAGAATTTTGTAAATGCACGAAAGACCATGAAGGGGTGGAATGCCTGAAACTGCGTACCAGTCTGAATCTTGAGCATAAAAAAGAATCGCTTCATATTTTGATTTATATAATGACAGAAAAGGCAGTCCCATCAATGATATGGTGCACTGTCTTTTTTATAGTAAGAATCAGACTCATCTAAATGACGAACGAAAAAAAATAAAAAAAGGTTGCCATTGCGGAAGAGGTAGGATATACTAACTAAGGGTTAGATAAAACTAACCAAGGAAATCATAGACAAGGAGAAAAAGATATGAATCATTCAACAACGAGTAAACTTGAAGTAAAAGACTTAATTAATGTAGGCCTGTTTTCTGCACTCTACATCATTTGCTATTTCGGAGTATCCTTTATGGGATTTGTTCCTGTGCTGATGCTGATTGTACCATTGGTGTGTTCCATAGTTGGAGGAATTCCGTTTATGCTCTTTCTGACTAAGGTTAAGAAGTTTGGAATGGTAACGATCATGTCGGTGATTCTGGCAATTGCTGTTATGATGACAGGAAATTCGTGGCAGGTGATTCCTGTTTCCATTGTCATGGGACTTGCAGCGGATCTGATCATGAAAAGTGGCAATTATGTGAGCAAAAAAAAGGCCTTGCTCGGATATGCGGTATTCAGTGAATGGTGCAGTGGAATTATTGTTTCGATGTTCTTTGGATTCAGAGATAAGTATTTCGCTTCTTTGCGGAGTGGATACGGAGATGAGTACATCAATAAGCTGGAAGCAATTACACCGGACTGGATGTTCTATGTTATGGTGGTGCTTGCCTTTGTTGGTGGACTGATTGGAGCAGTTCTCGGAACGAAAATACTGAAAAAGCATTTTACGAAAGCTGGGATTGTGTAATGAAAGGTATAGAACTGGCAGCAGTCAGAGATAAAAATGTCCTGCAACTGGATCCCAGAACCAAGGTGCTGTGTCTGCTGCTGATGAGTTATGTGATGTTGACCGGAAGTCTGGAAGGGAAGCAGCTGTACCTACGTATTTTGCTTGCACTGATTCCGTTTGTACTGATAATGACCAAAAGGAAATACAGTCTGGCATTGGGATATCTATGTTTTTATCTGTTTGTTCTTTTCGGAGATGCATTTGTACTGCACCGAATGAATGGAATCATCAATCTGATGTTTGTATTTATTTCTGCAATTGCAGGACGGTTTCTGCCGGGAATCATGCTTGGCTATTATGTGATGACAACAACTACAGTCAGTGAGTTTATCGCCGGTATGGAGCGTATGCACATTTCACAGAAACTGATTATCCCGGTTTCTGTTATGTTTCGCTATTTCCCTACAATTGCAGAAGAAAGCAATGCCATTAATTCTGCCATGAAAATGCGAGGAATTGAATTCGGTGGAACGAATCGCAGTATCACTGCCATGCTCGAATATCGGCTGGTGCCTGTTATGATGTCGACTGTGAAAATTGGTGATGAACTTTCAGCAGCATCGTTGACGAAAGGACTTGGCGGTGAAGTAAAAAGGACGAATTTATGCAAAATCGGATTTCATGTACAGGACATTTTAATATTACTGATTGTAATTACTTGTTTTACATTTCATTTTATTTGGTAATGACACAAAGTTTAAATGAAAGGGTATAGAGGAATATGATTGAACTACGCAATGTTTCCTTTACATATGGAACGGATACAGAAGAAAAAATGAAGGATGGAAACGGAATCAAAGAACTTAATCTAACCATTCAAAACGGTGAATTTATTGTATTAACCGGTGGTTCAGGATGCGGTAAAACTACGGTTACGCGTCTGGTGAATGGTTTGATTCCGAATTACTATAATGGGACATTGACAGGAGAAGTGCTTTTGGACGGACAATGTATGAGTCATATGCCGATCAGT
>JAAYYM010000449.1 GCA_012515365.1 Clostridia bacterium | reverse complement strand
TTAAAATAGTCCCAGTTGTTCATAGTAAACCCTCCTTAATTTATGTTGAAATGTTCTTAACAACCTTGATTTCAGTGGTTGCAGTTTACTGATGACCTTCACTCGGCTGTGAATAACGTCTGACAGCAATCAATATAACAACCTTTAATAACAAAGATACATAGATAGAACGTATGATATAAAACTGGAAGAAACTCAGTTCAGTAAAACCAAAGAAAGTCAGTACACACCACAAAGTTCCTGCTGACAGAAGCATAACTGGCACAAGCAGAATCAAAGCAAACAGACCTGGGCGATAGGGAAGTTTTGATAAGAAAGTTGATTTGTCCATCCTCGGTAACACACCCGCATTTTGCTGTGCATATATTGATTTTGCAACTGGATAGACCATCCGCAAAGTAAGAATCATACCGAGAACAATACCACCAATAATGATGCCATCTCTGGTTGTAGGAGAGATTGTGACCGTATGTCCTTTAACAACAGTACTGCCAAAAATAAGACCACTTAATAAGTTAAATCCAAAATCATCCGTAATGGTACGTAACAGATCTGAAAATGTATCTTTGCGGGGAAGTGTATTTCTCACAATTGCAGTCCCAATCTGCTTTGGCTCTCCCGGCAATGAACAGTCCGGCTGCACAAGACGCAGTACAACAAGTTCTGTCATCTTGATCGATAGAATGGTTGCATATACGAGTTTCCACACCAGAAAACGAAGCGGTGTTATGTCCTCAATTTCAAAGAACCATCTGACTAAGAATGCAAAAACTCCCATCAGCAAAGCAAACAATACACCCAGTGCAAGAGACAGCAAGATTGGATTACGTGGCAGCTTTTGCAGGATGTGTCCCTCTTCGACTACAGAGGGTAGAGCACCGGACATACGAAGGCGTTTCATCTGGGGATATGCGACTGCAACAGACACCAAAGTTGATATAAAGCCACAGAAAAAGGCATCTGTTACAAAAGTAGATTTGTTAATGATATTCAGTAAATATAGAATCAATGTAACAATCAGATTTATGACAAGTGTAATCAAAATACTTTGCCACGTATTGGTATAAGGCAGACCGTTCATTGTTTGTTTATTCTGATTATTCATGCTTATGTTCCTCCACGTTAATCTCTTATTTTAAGTAATAAAGTCTTTGCGTCTATTACCGCAGACAATTCGTGAACGAGCGACAAATTCTTCCTTAATTTTAGCATAGCAGTAAATGAAAGACAAGTTGATATTATATCCTCAGCAGATAATTGTCTTGCTTAAAAACATCAAATATAATAAAATTAACTTGGAGGTGAGTAATATGACCGATCCATTGACTCAATACAAACTTATCGTTCTTTATATCTTAGATAAATTAAACTTTTCGCTAACCAGATCACAGGTATTCGAGATCATCATAAAAAAGGAATATACAAATTATTTCACACTGCAGCAGGTCATTTACGAACTAAATGATTCAGGCCTGATTGCAATCAAAACCATCCGAAACAGTTCTCATCTGACAATTACGGAAGAAGGACGTGAAACCCTTTCCTTTTTTAGCAATCGAATTTCTGATTCGATTAAGGAAGATATCAACAGTTATCTAAAAGACAGTAAATTAGAACTTCGAAATGAAGTGTCTACTCAGGCTACTTATTACAAGACAACCAGCATGGACTATGCTGCACGTTTGGTGGTAAAAGAAAAGAAAGTTGATCTGATCGATCTGACATTAACGGTTCCATCCGAAGAAGCTGCCATCCATATATGTGACAGCTGGAGAACCAAAAATCAGGAAATATACGCATATCTTATGAAGCAGCTTTTATAAGCTGCTTTCTTTTTTTGCCTCTTCACGAAGCCATTTCATGTACGTCTCAATTTTCTGCTCATATCCATTGCCTGAAGGCTGATAAAATTTTCTTCCGACAAGTTCTGTAGGCAGATACTGCTGTTCCACATAATGATTTGGATAAACATGAGCATATTGATATCCTGCTCCATGTCCAAGCTTTGCCGCGCCTTTATAATGTGCATCCTGTAAATGCACCGGAATTGTCACGTTCTTTGTTTCTGAAACAGCCTGCATTGCATCAAATACAGCATTACACGATGCATTGCTTTTCGGTGCTGTTGCGATATAGATCACTGCCTGCGACAGGATGATCTGCGCTTCCGGCATCCCGACTCTCTCCACAGCCTGTGCTGCGCTGGTCGCAACAGTCAAAGCCATTGGATCTGCATTTCCCACATCCTCGGCTGCACAAATCATGATTCTTCTAGATATAAAAGTTACACTTTCACCTGCGTAAAGCATCTTTGCAAGATAGAATACAGCTGCATCAGGGTCTGAACCTCGCATGCTTTTAATAAATGCAGAAATGGTATCGTAATGATTGTCACCTGTCTTATCATAGCGTACCACTCGTTTCTGGATACACTCAGAAGCAACCTCGAGTGTAATATGTATGTGCCCATCTTCACTTCGTTTAGTTGTCAAAATAGCAAGTTCAATGGCATTTAACGCCTGTCTGGCATCACCATCTGAAATGTCTGCCAGAAATTCAAGTGCATCCTCTTCTATGAGAGCATCATAAGCGCCCATTCCCTTTTCTTGATCATATACTGCCCTTTTAAGAATCGTCTTCACATCCTCAGAAGACAACGGTTTTAGTTCAAAAATATGTGACCTCGAAATCAAAGCACCATTGACTTCAAAATATGGATTTTCTGTTGTCGCACCAATCAGTGTAATCGTACCATCCTCGACAAAAGGAAGCAGATAATCCTGCTGGGCTTTGTTAAACCGATGAATCTCATCGATAAATAAAATTGTCTTTTTTCCATACATGCCCTGCACTTCACGTGCCTTCGTAACGACCTCTTCCATATCCTTTTTCCCGGCAACTGTCGCGTTGATCTGCTTAAACTCAGAGCTTGTTGTGTGCGCAATCACCTTTGCAAGCGTTGTTTTTCCTGTTCCGGGCGGACCATAAAAAATCAGGGAACTGATCTTATCTGCTTTAATTGCACGATAAAGCAGTTTATCTGTCCCCAAAATATGCTGCTGGCCAACCACCTCACTTAACTTACTTGGGCGCAGTCTGGCTGCCAGCGGTGCATCTTTTTCTTTATTTGTTTCTCTCACATATTCAAATAAATCCATTTACTCACTCATCTTTCACTCATCAAATGATAGAAACTGATTTTTTTCTGCGTCATACCGGTACTTAACAGAGCCAAGCTTTGTACAGATCTGTTCTTCACTGACATCCAGATCTTCGCAAAGCTGTTCTAGATTCTTTCCATAATCACGCAGTTTCATATTCATAAAACTCAATAACATAATCGGATCGTTAGGTATCATCATGTCCTCTCATTCTGATCAATAAGTATCACTCAGCGAACGAATAATTAACTGTTGTTCCAGATCCCATCCACTCTGGATCGGCATCGCATCAAAGGTCGGGTAACGTATCTCTGATTTTTTCAGTATGATCGTCTTTTCTCGTTTGCTGCATAAATTAAAATAGTTTTCACTAAAAATTGCATCTGCATGCTGTAGGTCTAGTTCCACAAAAAGAACCAATGAACTGCTCATCATCCGGATGACATATTCGTCTGTCACATCCGTAATTGAATATGATATTGAAGTTTTTTGCAGCTGTAAATGTTTAAATGGAACAAATGTCTCTATTTCTGATGTTACATTTTCCTCTTCATCCATAAAAGAAGCTTCAATAAATACCGAATCCTCACGTCCGACAACCAGTTCTTCAAAATCGATTTCACAGGCATTCTGGACAGAATACGGAGGAATATCGATTTCATAAGATTCTTCAAACAATACAACAAAGTTAACTGTCTGAAGTGAAATTGTTACCTTACGTCTGACAGCGCGCTTAGTCTCATTTTGAACATAAACACCTACAATCGTTCCATCACGTTTGATCGATCCTGCAACAGGAGCAAAGAAATTAGCCGCCATATATTGCAACGGTTTCCATCTGCCAAAATAGTCAATACTTGACCAAGAAGCTACCGGCCAGCTGTCATTGATCTGCCAGTACAAAGCTCCCATGCAGCGCCCTCTGTTTCGCCTAAAATGCTCTACTGCATACTTGACAGCAATACCTTGCATAATCTGAGTCACATAGATCAGATCCTCAAAGCTTTGCGGATACAAAAAATTTTCAGAAAGATAGTATAACATCTTTCCATTTGCAGCATCGTTCTTTTGATGACTTTCCATCACCTTTGAAAAGATATTACGGTCATTTTCATCTGTAAAAGTCTTAATGGTTTTAATCGATGGAAATGACTGAAAACCGAACTCTGAACAAAAACGAGAATAGTGTTTCTGATATTCCGTGAATGGTTTCATGCCATGCCATACATCCCAGATATGATTATCGCCTCTGCTTTCGTCAGACGGATTATCAAAATGTCCACCCGAGGATGGCGACGAAAGCCAGTAAAAATGCTGCTTATCAGTTTCGGTAACTGCTTTTGGCAACACCTCTTCAAACTGTTTGATATAGTCTCTGCGAAGTGCTTCTGAATGGTTCATAACATCAGGCCAGCTGCTCCATGCATCCTCCATATCATTATTTCCGCACCATAATCCAAGGCATGCATGGTGTCTCAGTCTTCTTGTATTATCAATCGCTTCAGCCACTATGTTTTTATTAAAATCATCTGTCATTTCATAAATATTTCCCGCAAACATCAAATCCTGCCATACTACAAGACCATATTGATCACACAATTCATAAAAATCATCGGCAGGATAATAGCCTCCGCCCCACACACGAATCGTATTAAAATTGGCACGTACACATGCCTTAAGTAAATAATCAATCTTCTCTCTGGTAATAAACGGATAAATGGTGTCTTCCGGAACATAATTGCCACCCATTGCAAAAATTTTAATGCCATTGACCATGAAGCAAAACTCATTTCCCCATTCATCATGATCCATACTGACAGTCAATGTACGAAGACCTATTTTATAGGATTTTGCATCCCACTGGTTTCCGCTCTCATCCATTGCAAAAACCGTTACCGTATATAATGGCTGTTTTCCCATTCCATTTGGCCACCACAGCTTCGGATTTTCGATATCAATATAAAGATGCGCCTCATTCTTATCCAGATCCTGTGTTTTGGCAATGATACGTCCTTCTGGTGTTTCTACCTCCGCATGGATAACATAATTTGCCTTACGAAATACCTCTGCCTCGATATTAACCTCCAAGACAACTCTGGCAGGTTCATGACTCTGCAGGATTTCCACATCCTTGATCCGCACAAGTGAATAGCCAATCAAATCAATATTTCTCCAGATGCCAACATCCGGAATCTGTGCACCCCATTCCCATCCAAACATGCAGTGGGACTTTCGGATAAACTGATTACCCTTCATACAGCCTGTCGGTGTATAGGTAATGTCTTTTCCGGTAGAAGTACGATAAGTTTCAATATAAGTAATGGGGGATGTAAATTCGATATTAATAAAATTGATACCGGGGCGAAGAAAATTCTTCACATCAAAAATCCAGGTACGATGCATATTATTCGTTCGTCCCACAAACACTTCGTTGATATATATTTTTGCAAGTGTATCAATACCCTCGCAGACAAGTCTGATTCTCTCCTGTTCAAACAGCTCAGGAAGCACCTCGAATTCACGATAGAAAAAGTAATCCCTTCGTGACAATTCTCTGGCTTTATATTCATTAAGACGATAATATGGGTCTTCAATTCTTCTTTGCAAAAGCAAAGTGGACATGACGGAGCCCGGAATTGCAGCTTCAAGGTACTTATCAGTTCCTTTTTCATTCATCATCCAGGTACCATTCAGAGTCTGGTATATCATAAGTGAATCCTCCGCATCTATGGTTGTATAAAAAAGCCTTATTTTTAATATATTTTAATCACATCGTTTTGTCAATGCAGACTAAACCGGAATTACACCTTGATCGCAAAATACTAACATACAAAGACAAAAATACCAACAATAATCAAAATATTCCCAATAACTTTTTTTCTGGTAATCTTTTCTTTCATGATGATTCTGCTTAAAATCATCGTAAATAAATAGGTCGACGCGGCAAGAGCATGTGCGATCTTCAGATCAACAAATTTCATAATGTAAGTATTTGCGATCAGAACAAGAGTCAGGATCGCATAAGATGAAATCACGTAAACATTCACATACTCTCGTATTTTATTAGGATATGTTCTACGATTACTCAGATTCAAAAGGATCTGTGAAGCAGCAGATGCAAATGCTGTCAGAAAAATCAAAAATGCATAACTATTCATTCTGCGCCACCAATATAACCCCTAAAATAATGATCACTGCTCCGATCACATTTTTAAGCGTTATCCCTTCATGAAAAAATATCTGAGAAAAAATCAATACCCAGATCGTGGTTACTGATTTATTAGAATATGCAATCGACGGGCTAAAGCCTTTGATTGCCTGCTGCCAGCAGATTGCGTACAAACCCAGGATCAAAAACATCACAAAAAAACAGAGGATGTAGCCAAGAGAAAGAAACTCATATGTAGATGCCACTTTTGACATTACTGAAGAGCCTGTATACACCAAAATACACAAATGAAGTTTGATATATTTCTTGATTGTATTTGCCTTACTTTCCATTTTATTGTTCCCCGGGATT
>JAAYYM010000448.1 GCA_012515365.1 Clostridia bacterium | reverse complement strand
GCATTGGGTGCGATCAGTGAAGATTCTGGTATTTTAGGAAAATCATTGATTTTCGTAGGTCTGGCAGAAGGTATTGCACTTTACGGTCTGATTATTTCGTTTATGATCTTAGGTAAACTGGGATGATTTTCTTCTGATAGAAAGGACTGATTATATGAAAATGTATTTAGTCAGTGATAATATCGATACTTATACCGGAATGCGGCTTGCAGGTGTAGAGGGCGTAGTCGTTCATGAACGGGATGAATTAAAACAGGTATTAGAAACTGCACTTTCGGATAAGTCAATCGGAATTATTTTATTAACCGAAAAACTAGGACGAGAGTTTCCGGATCTTATGATGGATGTGCGGTTAAATCGAAAAATACCGTTGATTATTGAAATCCCAGATCGACATGGAACCGGAAGAAAAGCAGATTTTATTACCTCTTATGTAAATGAGGCAATCGGACTAAAATTATAAAATCATCGTATGAGATGAAAGAAGGTGCATCTATGACAACAGAAGAAAAAATGCAGCATCTACTGGATACGACAATGATGAATGCCAGAAAACAGGCATATGATATCATTAAGGAGTATCATGCATCTGCTGATCGGATCTATTCAGAATATAAAGAAACCAAGCAGCATGAAGCGGATTCGAGAATAGAAGCTGAGAGGACAAAATATGAGCGAGAGCTTAATAAAGAAATGTTTTCGGAGCAGCTGTTAATTCGTAAAAAGTTATCGGATAAGAAGCAGGAATTAGAAGATAAATTATTTACTGAAATACTGGAAATGTTGTCTGAGTACAGAAAAACAGAAGAATATAGTAAGCAGTTAGTGGAGCAGATCAGATATGTAAAAAAATTTGCCGGTGACGAAGGAATGATCATTTATCTGGATCCTGAGGATGAAGGTAAAAAAGAAGAATTAGAGAAAATAACTAATTGCAGACTTACTGTCAGCAGTTATTCTTTTATGGGTGGAACTCGTGCGATTACAAACGAAAAGAAGATTTTGATTGATCAGTCATTTCAAACCAGAATAGAAGAAGAGAAGGAAAAATTTGTCTTCCGAGGAGGAAGAAGCAATGGATAGTAAAAGCGTCATATACGGAATAAATGGTCCAGTAGTTTATGTTAAGAATATCACGAATTTCAAGATGGCAGAAATGGTCTATGTCGGTAAACAAAGACTGGTTGGTGAAGTAATAGGTCTTTCAGTTGATATGACGACGATACAGGTTTATGAGGAGACAAGTGGATTAAAACCGGGAGAAGAAGTTGTTTCTACAGGATATCCAATATCCGTTACTTTGGGACCAGGTATCATAAATAATATTTTTGATGGAATTGAACGACCGCTAAATGAAATTGCAAAGCAATCAGGTATATATATTGACAGGGGAGTAAATGCAGAATCGCTAGATACAAAGAGGAAGTGGAAAACCCATATTACAATCAGAGAAGGTGATCTGGTCGCCGGAGGAACTATCATAGCGGAGGTACAGGAAACGGCGTCTATTCTGCATAAATCAATGGTAGCACCGGACATTAGCGGGATAGTGATCAGTGTGAAACCAGATGGAGAATATACAGTAGAAGAAGTGATTGCTGTCTTGAAAAATGATAAAAATGAAGAAGTAGAGCTCAAGCTGGCTCAGAAATGGCCGATTCGAGTTCCGCGGCCTATTCAGAAACGCTATTCGGCACATGTTCCTTTACTTACCGGACAACGAATACTGGATACGTTGTTTCCAATCGCAAAAGGTGGTACTGCTGCGATCCCGGGTGGTTTTGGTACAGGAAAAACAATGACGCAACATCAGATTGCAAAGTGGTCAGATGCAAATATCATTATTTATATCGGATGCGGTGAGCGTGGAAATGAAATGACAGAGGTTCTGGAGGACTTTTCTAAACTGGATGATCCTAAGACCGGAAATAAACTTATGGACAGAACTTCTTTGATCGCAAATACATCCAATATGCCTGTGGCAGCCCGAGAGGCATCGATCTATACAGGTATCACATTAGCAGAATATTATAGAGATATGGGCTACGACGTCGCTATCATGGCTGATTCGACTTCTCGTTGGGCAGAGGCGCTTAGAGAATTGTCAGGTCGACTTGAGGAAATGCCTGCAGAGGAAGGTTTTCCAGCGTATCTTGCTTCTCGCTTATCTGCTTTTTATGAAAGAGCAGGAATGGTACAGAATCTAAACCAGACTGAAGGATCAGTATCGATTATTGGTGCTGTTTCTCCGCAGGGAGGAGACTTTTCTGAGCCGGTAACGCAAAATACAAAGCGTTATGTGAGATGCTTTTTGGGACTTGATAAATCTCTGGCATATGCGAGACATTTTCCGGCGATCAACTGGCTGACGAGCTACAGTGAATATTTATCTGATCTTACTCCTTGGTATCATCAGAATGTTTCACCTGAATTTATGAATAACAGAAACAGAATGATCACCTTATTGAATCAAGAAAGCAATTTGATGGAAATCGTTAAGTTAATAGGAAATGATGTTTTGCCGGATGATCAGAAGCTGATCATGGAAATATCTAGAGTCATACGACTGGGATTTCTACAGCAGAATGCGTTTCACGCAGACGACACTTGTGTTTCTATGGAAAAACAGTTTAAAATGATGGAGATTATCTTGTATTTATATGATTCTTCAAGAAAGCTTGTCGCACTTGGAATGCCAATGTCAATTCTAAAAGAAGATTCCATATTTGACCGGGTTATTTCCATTAAGTATGATGTGCCAAATGATCATTTGGAGTTATTAGAGCAGTACAAAAAGGATATTGATGTATTTTATGAGCATGTTCTTAAGAAAAATCAATAGAGGAGGGGAAAACATTGTCTATTCAGTATTTAGGTCTTAATAAAATTAATGGTCCCCTTGTAGTCTTAGAGGGTGTTAAGGATGCATCTTATGATGAAATAGTAGAAATTACAGTTGAGAACAAGGAAAAGAAGTTAGGTCGTATTATTGAGTGCTATGAGGATAAAGCAGTCATACAGGTATTTGAAGGAACAGATAATATGTCCTTAAAAAATACACATACGAAACTGACCGGGCATCCAATGCAGGTAGCTTTATCTCCTAATATTCTGGGTCGTACATTTAATGGCGTTGGTGTACCGATTGATGGACTGGGAGAAATCGATGCGGAGGTAAAAAGAGATGTAAACGGTTTACCGCTTAATCCCACTATGCGTGAATATCCAAGGAATTATATCCGAACAGGAATTTCAGCAATTGATGGTCTGACGACGTTGATCAGAGGACAGAAATTACCTATATTTTCAGGAAATGGTCTTCCACATGATGAGCTCGCTGCACAAATTGTAAGTCAGGCAAATCTAGGAGATGATGCCTCTGATGAAACATTTGCAGTTGTATTTGCAGCTATGGGTGTCAAGCATGATGTGGCGGATTACTTCAGAAAAGTATTTGATGAAGGTGGTGTTTCTGATCATGTATGTATGTTTCTCAATCTTGCAAATGATCCTGTTGTAGAAAGATTGATTACGCCTAAGGTTGCTCTGACTGTAGCGGAATATCTTGCATTTGAAAAAGATATGCATATCCTTGTCATATTAACAGATATGACATCTTTTGCAGAGGCAATGAGGGAGGTTTCTTCTTCAAAAGGTGAGATACCAAGCAGAAAGGGATATCCAGGCTATTTATACAGTGAGTTAGCTACATTATATGAGCGTGCCGGAATCGTAAAGAATGCGAAAGGATCGGTTACACAGCTTCCCATCTTGACGATGCCAAATGATGATATAACACATCCGATCCCAGATTTAACCGGATACATTACAGAGGGTCAGATCGTATTGGACAGAGCATTACATGGTCAGGGTATTTATCCTCCGATCAGTGTACTTCCTTCCCTAT
>JAAYYM010000447.1 GCA_012515365.1 Clostridia bacterium | reverse complement strand
TGGTACTGTGACAGGATCATCCTTATCTACGATCCAGGATAACCATTTCGGCAGGATTGGAAATGTCATGGTTTTAGATCCGCCATAGGTCTCTCCCATAGCTGTTACAGTGATTGTACCAAGTCCGACCTTCGTATTTTCTCCATAGGTCACATGATACTCCTCATCTTTGTTAAGAATATGGTTACCACAAGCAACAGTAATCTCCGGACAAATCTGTGTTCCTGTGTAAGTATGAGCAGCAACTCTAGAGATCGTCACTCTCTTTGAAATATCTACTTTGAAAATATCGTACGTAACCTGACGTTCTCCGGAAAAGTTTCCTTTTCCTTTGAGTAAAAGCTGTGCATTCTTCATTGTGGATGTAGAATCACTCCATTTATCGATTACATAATCCACACCGAGTTTAAGGTTCTTCACTTTACCATCAACCATCATCGATAATGCCAGATTCTGTTTAGGTGCGGTATTTAATGACGTTACTTTCTGGTTTGACATAACCAGATTCACTTCAGATGATGCGATCGGCATTGGATTAATTGTGAAATTTTTCTTCACACTTCCCCTATAAGTGCCAATTCCTTTAATCTCTGCGACTGCCTGACCGGCATTGATATTCTTAGATGCCTTAACCGTGTAATCGATTCCTTCCTCTAACTCTACCCGACGCTCCTCATCTACAACCGCTATTTGAGGTATCAAAGCTGTTCCGTTATACTCATACTCACCATCTTTTAAAATGCTTATGTTCAGTTCAGAAACATCTTTTAACGTATAGATCCTAAAGTCCTTTATAATCTCACCGGTGTAATTGCCTTTACCTGTGATAACTGCATGTGCTGATTCTGTAACTTTTGTATTATTCCGGCATTCAACAGTATAGTCTTTATTGATTTTAAGAACTTTGCTTCCATCCATAATTTTGATCTTTGGTGTCACCGCTGCTCCATTGTTATATGCTGCAGATGAAATCTGATAGCTCAGATTATCATTGATCATTTCGCATGCGACAATCGTAAACTCTTTTACAAAGCTTCCTGTATAGTTGCCTTTTCCTTTCAAAGTCGCAGTTGCTTTTCCAAGCTTATCATTCCCTTTATACTCAATCGTATAATCAACATTCTTTGTAAGGAACTGCTTTCCGGCTTCATCATATACCGTAAATTCGTCTTCTGTTTCAAACGGATAAACCTTGTCTGCACTAAACTGCTGTTCAGGAATACCTGAAATCTTAATCGTAGCAGCCGGTATCGTTCCGTCACCAAGAGTTTTTGGTGTAATATCGAAATTAACTGTTTTGCTTCCTGCGTAAGTAATTCCATTACCTGTTACAGTAACACTGCCCTTACCTACCTTAACATTGTTATTAAAAGTAAGTGTATATTCTGACGGATCAACTGTCTGTGAACCATCTTTAACAACAACTGTCGGCTCAACTGCACTTCCGGTATACTCAGTCTTTGGTACTTCTATTTTGATTCCCTTTGCACTCATCATCTTAGACTCAGGTACAATATAGAATTGCGTATTGATCGTTCCTGTAAAGTTTCCAATACCCTGAATCGTGACAGGCACCTTTGTTGATGCAGTACTGCTGCCACCGATCTTATCATAAATTACTTTATAGTCTCTATCTTTAGCTAAACTCTTCTTACCCATTTTGATAACAGGATCAGAAGAAACAGGATTTCCTTTATTGTACTTCTTATCCTGAATTGTCATACTGATATCAGAACTATTGATATCCTTTGCAACAATACTGAATTTTACAACTTCACTTTCTCTGTAGTTTCCTCTACCGATTACAGTAATCGTAGGTGGATTACCATCTGTCTGTTTTGCAACTTTGGTATTATTCGTATAGGATACATTGTAATCCACACCCTGTTTAAGCTCTGTCTGTCCATGCATCACACGTACCACCGGCTTGATTGCTCTTCCGGTGTATACCTGATCTTCGATTTTTGAAACTAAGAAATCTCCTTTACCCATATTAGTAGACCATGCTGCATGCAGTGTCATACTCTGTGGTAAATTCTTAGGATTAGAATTCGAAAATTCATCACCTTCTCCACCGATTTCTGTAAACCATCCGCGAAAAGTCGCATTATCTTTCTTTAAATCTCCATTTTCCGGATCTGGTAATATTACAGCAGCTGTTGCCGCCTGTGTACCACCAATGATTGTCTGTGATGTCAGATTTGTTACATCCGCTATTACAGTACTTCCGTTATAGGTTCCACCCTCCAGATCATATTTAAGCACCATGAAAGGATTGATCAGACCTACACCTTCTACAGATGGATCCTCTGCTGAAATCGCAATGACTCTGATCTCATCTGATGTTTCATTTGCTGCTATATTTACCTTGATTCTGTTTGGATGATCATCATCTACATCCCATTCCCAGTTTGTAGCTGCTGAGTTATTGTTTTCAATCGCCCAGTCTACTTCCTGTAGTGGGAGATATCCACCATTTCCTTCTGCATCAGCTCCTGCTCCGACAACCTTTGCTGTATAGGAAACACTTTGACCAGCATCGACGCTGGTGTATTCTGGATCAACGAGAACGCGTTCTACTACCTTTGGTGGTACAGATGCATTGACCGGTGTGCTGGCAATATCTGTTAGTGTTCCATCAGATGCTTCCTCTGTAAATAGCACTAATTTATAACCGTTTTCATCGAATTCACTGTCTACATTAAAGTCTACAGTTCCTTCTCCTGGTGTATATGCTCCAAGTTTTGCATAGCTTATGATATTGTCATTTGCATCTGTAATGACAGCAGATACATACTTATTATCTGCAGTATTCGGGTCTGTGCATGAATATTCAATCTTCACATCATTAATTCTAGATGAATCCGTAGGATTACCTCTGGTCACGCGATTAATCGTAATACTTGGCTTACTATTGTCAATCAGAGTCATTTTCCATTCTGTAGCTTTATCTGTAACATCCGATACAGGAACAAATCCTCCGCCTACGGTCGCTGCGGATTTACCACCGGATATCGTTGATGTCATAAAAATGTTGGAAATATTAAGATTACATGCTGGTCTGACAGCTGCCTTAGCACTGGTAGATGGATACTCAACAAGTTTACCTAGTCCCTCAACTGCTCTCTGCGCACCGGCAAGGTCACCGGCTGTGCGAAGCCACCATCCATACTGATATGCACCCCTGATCAGTCTGGCTCTATCTCGGTCAAATCCATATGATGCATTATTTGCTTCATCATATGACAAAGCAAACAGCTTATCAGATGCACCCTCGATGGATGTATCCATAATCAATGCTTTTTCAGCATTAGTAAATGAATCTGTATAATAGTCTCCATTCAGCCAGGTGCGAACTGGACTTGTTGTCCATCCCGGTGTCTCTCCAAACACTACATCACCGGTAGCCGCTGCATTTAATAAAATAAAAAGACTGTTTTCATTTACGTTTAGAACACGCCACTTTTGGTTTGCAAAGTAAAGCATTCCCCAGCGTCCGGGTTCACTCTCATCAAATGATTCATTCAAATCAGGGTTCGTAAACACTTTCGCCCCATAATTAATAGTTTTTGCCCCCGACGCAATGCCTGCCTCTGCCTGTTGTAGATTAACGGCAGGTAATAAGGTAATTACCATTGCTGCGACTAAAATAATCGCTTGAAGTTTCTTTAAAGCCTGTCGTACCTTAAATTTCATTCCGTTTTTTCCTCCATCATAAATTAATTTTGTGATACACATTCTCAGTTCATTCTTGCCAAGCACTGTTTTTATTATAACAATTTGCCATATATGATGTCAACGTAATTTCAAATTGTTGTAAATATTAACAAAAATAGGAGCGTTATTTCTACGCTCCTATTTTTTCTTATTTTAAATCTACTTTTTATATTTTTTTCTTCCTACTTCAATACATGCTTTCTCGTACTCCTCATACATCTGGGCAACCGATGCAGCTGCCTTCTCAAACTCTTCTTCATGCTGCGTTTTGTATGTGTCAGAAAGAGTGCATCTATAATAACTCTTGACTTGTGAAGAGAAGCTCTTTAATTTGTTATCTAACAAAGCATGACCGATTCTTAAGAATAAATCATTCTGATCCTCCACATAGCTGCTGTCGCATCTCATATAAGTAATCGCTGCACGTTCGAGATCGTCTTCAAGATAATAAACCTCTCCGAGCTCATAGCATGCCTTGGTAAATAATGCAGAATCTTTCTTTTCCTGACCGATGATTGTCAGATAGAGAGGCATACATCTCTCATATTGTCCAAGATTTTTAAACCTGACAGCTTCCTTATAGGTCTGTTCCATCTGATCCATCACCTTAAGCCCGCGTTCACGTTCCATAATGATTGATAATGCCTGTTCGATCGTGATGGTATCCGTACCATGGTAAATGTGAAACTGCTCATCATCAAAGGAAACTCTCAAATCAAAATATAACAGCTTCTCATTAAGTTTTTTCAGTAAGACCTCATGCATATGCGGATTCGCATACGGTGGAATCTGCTGCCAGATACGAAATACCATGTAGACATATTTCAACAGTTCGGATTCTGTTGAATCCTCTTCCACCATGATCAGTCCATCTGATAAATCCCACTCATCTGCCGAAACATCATTCTCAATCCCTTTATCCGTAAAGGACAGTCGGATCGACTCTTTTTCACCTAGCAGGATTAAATCGTTACCCTCTACCAGATATTTTGCAGATGAGACAAATTCATCATCAATATAAGTAATCGCAAATTTGAAACAGATATCCAGCGATCGATTTAATTCATATGCAATCATGCAATCAGCCTCACTAATCTAAATTAAACATTTGTGTTCTTACAAGTGCAACATCATTCATACCTGTCATGGTCTGCCTTTTACCATTGGTCTCAAGTACTGCAGTAACAGAAACATAAATCTTTACTGAATTCTTGCCCGGCAACAAGATTGCAGAAGGTACTGAAAATTTATATACCTTACTTCCGATAATGTTATTCACATCAGCAGCTTCATTCGTCGTTGCATCAAGCAATGGACATGTACCTGTGATTTCTGTAACCTTGACATCCGTGTCCTTCACTACAAGTGTATCAGCTCCTGCATCATTCTCATAGTAGTATTTTACACTGAGCACTTGCTCACCTTCTACAAGACTGACATTATCAGCAGTAAAGAATACGGTTTCAGTCTGATCAAGCAGTCCGGTCGTAACCGGTTCATAATCCTCAAGGAGTTTATCATAAGATAAGTAGATATTCTTAATTGCTCTTGAGTTATAATCCTTATTATCTAAAATCGTAACCTTAGGTGCACGAAGCCCAGCTTTATATGCAGCTATCATTGTATTGACAAACAGCTTAACTTCATTATCATTTCCCGGCTTATCGATACCACTGTGTCCTACACCTGAATATGTTACATTTCCCTTGTTAAAGATGTAGTAGTTATTTCTGACATCCTGTGGAGACATCGCATACATATCATAAGTTCCACCTGTCTTAGACGGATCACTGATCGTATACCATACAACGATATCACTTTCTCCATCCTTATCCTCATCAGGCTCTAAATCGATCTGATAATACTGGTTATGCGTTTTGCTTACTCGGAATGTATCCTCTAACACATATGGATAATGTGTGATCTGACCGGTATTCACCTTTACAACTTCCTGATTATCAAGCTGCGACTCCGATGAGATATTGGCCAGATTTTTATATCCACGCCCTCTAAAATAAGTATTAATTGTACCATAAGTGAATCCCTGTGTTTCCGCTACAGTTTCGGTACGGTTTGATTTTGGCTTATATGCCACTTCTTTCTCACCGTTCTGTGCTTTATCAACCAGCCTATTCCAGATTCCTTCTGTATTCGTATGCGGTTTTCCTGTACGCAGCGCATCATTTGATAAAACACCATAACGATCCAGTCCTACCAGATTTCGAATCAGGGTGTTAAAACTATAGCCCCAATAGGTAACACCGTTACCATCCTGCCATTTGCTCTGCGGTGAAACATTAACAAAGGATGTCGTGTCATGCGTGAACAAAACACTTCGACCTGATTTAATATAGTCAGCGATCGCTGCCATTGCTCCATAGCGATTGTCTGCTTCCTGATAACAGTCTCCGAAGCCTAAAACCAGCATATCATACTGATCCAGATATTCTTTGTAGCCCATGTCAACTATGTCACCGTCACCCACTTCATAATACTCATTAGAATTAATCGTCGTAAAAGTAACCTCAAAGTTATTGAGCTGTGTAATATATTTTCTGAACAGTGAATCTGCTTTTAACATAGAAGCCTGCAAATTCAGATTTGCATTAGAGGAACTGTTAATCTGCAGAATACTTAATTCTTCTTTATTCTCTCTCTGTATAAAGTAGAAACCACTCTTATTGGCTCTTCTTGCTTCATTCGTACGCTGTGACACTTCCAGCTTCCACGGTATTACACCTGTATACTGATCAGATACTGCCTTTTTCACATAGTAAGCCTTGTTTGGCTTCAAAGAGAATTTGCCTGATCCGTCTGCATCCTGTCTGACTCCGGCACTGTCATTGATGACAATATCCTTTACTCTCTCCTTCGTTCTGGAGAATTTACCATCTGCATTAATATCTACATATAGCTGACAGTCAAATACTGCATCTGCATCCGCAGCACCCGAGTTTGTCAGTGTAAATTCATAATTCAGATAATAGTATCCATCATCTGCTTTTGATAAAGCAACATTTTGTGTCTGCGCACTTGCTGCGATTCCGCTTAGATTCATTTTCGGTTTTGACAGCTGCAGATACCAGCTGAATAATTCTTCTGAAGCCTGACTTCTGCTAAATACATTGGTCTTTTCCTTTAAATGATCCATAAGTTCATACATATAGGAAGAATTATCTAAAACAGCCTCATTAGGTCTTCTGACACCACCTACCAGATTCAAAATATTATTTTCTAATAAAATTGGATAACCGGCATCGATAAAGTTTTCAAGTGCTTTTCGTTTTTGTTCTGTAATATCATTTCCTGAGTAGCGGTATCTTCCTACATTACCGCCTACATTACTAACCAGCCTGTTATTCCTGTTTTGTGCCACATAATCCGTGTCTAACAGACCACCCATAACTGATCTGGCATTTGCATAATCACCCACATTCGTATAAATCAGCCCATTCATACTTGCGTCATTATAAACTGTGTTTCTGTTTCCATCGCGATTCATCTTTGCCGTATTGAGACCAATATAGACTAAATCATATTCGGCATTCAGATCTTCGATTTTTCCAATGAATTCTGATGTTGTCATCTGAACCACTTCGATACTGGTTCCCTTGGTGACCAAGAGATTCTTTTCTTTCGTATCGATATTCTCGGTTCTCTTATAATAGAGATGTCCCGTTACTTCATCTGTACCTGATTCTTTCAGATTTTCATAGGTCAGATCATAAGATGCACATGGCTGCAACTCTAGAATACGCACTACATCCTTTTCAATCTGTGTTCTCTTTTGTGCAAAATTTATGATATAACGAATCGTCGTTGCTTCTGAAACTGTTAATGGAAGCGGCGGCTGATTTCCATCTGCCTGACGATATAAATTCTCATTTTCAATATCTGTTCTTACTTCCTTAAATCGATCTGTAACAACATCTGCTGAAAATCCTTTGCTAAAATAATTATTTACAAGATCTAGGGAATCTTCTGCACTTCCAACTGAGATATCAGACTGCTTCATATCATAGCTGTAAATATTTTCTTTTACAAAATGCTTTGTTTCCGGTACACCGGCAACATTTTTAAATGCTTCTTTTAACTTAGCTTCATTTGTAACAGAAGAATTTGCCGTATAGAATGCTGCCAGATTCTTAGATAATAATGTTCTTGCAAGATTATATACAACACTATCCTTTACATCTGCATCTGTTGACTCTAATAACGTATGGTCAACCAAGATCGGAGTCTTGGAATTCACTGCCTTATTAACAATCGTCATGGCATAATTTGCATATAAATCATGCACCTTATCCTTGTCGTCTTTTTTACCATATTTTGTGTATGTAGAATCAGCACCATACGGAAGCCATTCTTGATCCGGATTAGCGATATAGATAAATTTAGCCGAAACAATATCTGCTTTCGTTACTTCATTGGCTTTCATGGTTTTAATTTTGATATGCATACTGTTGCACTGTGCACCCGCATCACGGTCAAACACCTGCTTTTTAAACCATTCATTATTGGTGAAGCCACCCGTAAAATAGATTCTCATACCGGAAACATAAGTGCTGTTCAAATTCGTATCCATATGACTCAAGGTATAAAGAGCCTGTCCTCTGTCAAAATGATATACAAAATGTTCCGGATGTGCCTGCTCGTAGCCTTCATTTGTCATCACACCACCGGTACCGATCTGATTTGGTACCAACGGTCTTTTGGGATCAATCGAATATTCTTTACCACTTAATAATTTACTAAAACTATCTACTTGATAGTATACATGAACACCTTCTACCTCTACATCGGTATAAACAAAATGTACAAATGCAAATTCGCCTTCTGGTACTGTTACAGGTTCTTCCGCTTGAGGAATCTCATTTTCTGATATAATCCCATTTTCTGAAGTCGTTGGCTGACTTGGAGACGGATTCGTTCCTGAGTCATCTGTACCTGGATCATTTGCTCCCGGATCATTTGTACCTGGGTCATCCGTTCCTGGATCATCCGTTCCTGGGTCATTTGTACCTGGGTCATTTGTACCTGGGTCATCCGTTCCTGGGTCATCCGTTCCTGGGTCATTTGCTCCTGGATCATTTGTACCTGGATCACCTGTTCCCGGGTCATTCGGATTCTTCGGTACTTCATCTTCTGATACGGTTGCCTCTGGCTTTTCTGTATGTTCTGTATTTGATGTTGCCTGATTAATGTTCGCTGAATCCGAAGAGTTCATAGTATGATTTCTCATATCCACTTTACTAGGCTTTGGATCCTCAGTCTTAGGTGTCTGTTCGCCTGGCTGCTTCGGTTCTACAGCTTCATCGTTTCCATCCTGATTGCCATTTCCCGGATCCTGTTCTGCCGGTACCGCCCTTACAGGTCTTGGTTCTGAAGGCGTGTTTTGATCGGATACATCATTTCCAGATACAACTTCATTTCCTGATACAACTTCATTTCCAGAAACTGTAATTGTGTTTGGATCAACATCTACACCATTATCATCTACAATTTTTACTTTGTTATCATCTGTTTTCTGCGCATATCCGACATAATGATACTCATCTAAATCAGCTACATAAACATAAACTGCTCTATGCAGATAAGAGTCATTCCATGTATCACCGATATGAACAGCTGTTGCTGTCTTCGGTATATATCCAAATTTCTGACCGACTCTTGTATCAGTGTCATCATAATGAGGCAGTGCACGGAATGTCGCATAATACTCCGGTTCTGAAACAATTGCAGAATTCAAGAATCCTGGTTCAAAATCACCTTTTTTGTCCACTGAATGTGAGAATGCAGAATAACTGTCATTTGCAAAGAAATCCACTGCAGGATCTGCTTCTCCGGATTCTGAAGGCTGATAGGTACGTACAAAATCACCGGTAAATCCGACACTTGCATCATATTCGGTTTTATCCATCGCTACCTTCGTCAACTGATCAATATGATTATCTGATACTGCTTCATGATCGATCATTTTAACAACACCTGACTTTTGAAGAAGTTCCCAGACTTCATCAGTCTCTTCACTTTCATACAGTTCAGTGTATGTTTCATAAGTAAGCGGTCTTACAAGACCGTTTGCTGAGGTCGATGTAATAGGTGCATATACGCCTGAAGCATCTCCTTCATTATAAAGTCTTCTGATAAATGCCTCTCTTTGTGCCCTACCGGCATACTTAACCAATTCTGTGTCAAGTTTGACAGGCTCTTGTCCGCCTACATACAGTCCGATATTACCCATTGACTGTTCTACCTTGTTTCCGGATACTAAAACACCATCATCTACCTGTGCACTTGCAGTATCAGGAACAATTTCAAGTATGGTATATGGATTATTTTTTGTATTAGCTTCAATGATCCTCTTGATACCGGTCAATGTATCTTTTGCAGATGCATCTTTTACATTTATTAATACCATGAGACATATCATTACGATTGCCATAAGACCTGCTGTCACCATCCAAACAGTCTTTTTATTCAGTTTACGCATTTACTATGCCTCCTTTAATTAAATATAATGCTATAATGCCGTCCAAGTAGTCGCACCTTCCGTGATCGTGTAGGTCTTAAGTGAATTACCATTGATATACAGGAATAATTTATAGGATGCCACTGTTTCTCCATTGTTTGAAACATAGGTTCTTACAATCTTATAACCTAGCCTCTGCTGGAATTTATATGAACATTCCCAGTCACCTGTCACTTCTGACTGACCACTTACTCCATTATCTTTAAATACAAACTTAGAAAAATCATCTGATCCCGGATATGGGAAATATGCCTTCTCCTCTGCTAGGTTTAACCCATTTCCTTTGTACTTTGGCAACGTAATGTTATGGTTGATAAACTCTACATAGGATTTGTAATAAAATGCATTCTCTGTCTGTGTATGTGTATAGTTTTGAAGTCTGACAGTAGGCAACAGATATAATCGGTCCGGAACATTGTTATTCCAAGAATTCTTATAAAAACCAAGCTTAATGGTATTTCCCTGAATTCCACTTAAATCAAACATATGGCTCGGCGCCGCGTTATACTCTTTAAAATCCTTTTCCTGTGCCTTATTAATATCAGTTCCAGTAAACTGATAAAGCTTCCATGTCACATATTGTGCCTGTGCATCTCTCATATTCGTGATATAAGGATTATAGAAATTATAGATCTTTTCTGATTTATTGTTTAGATTTCTACTGAATTCTCTAGGTGTATATACCTTCCTTGTAATCTTAGGGTCACCATCAAAGATCAGATTAGAGTGATCTAAATAAACCGACACGATTGCACTGGCTTCTGATGCTTCTTCTCGTTTATAACCGTTATACTCTAAATAGTAAGTGTTTCTACCTTCACCCGGTTTTTTAGGAAATGCGAAACACTGAATATCAATTCGATATTTGTGATAGGGCTTCAAATACTGTGGAAACTGAATTGCGATGTTCGTTTCTCCGCCTGCCATAGCAATAAAATCAGAAGATGGATATCCGGTAAGTTTTTTATATTCCGGCAGCGGATCACCTGTTTCCGGGGAGAACTGCTCTTCATATACATTGATGTCATACAGATAGATGTAGTTCGGATTACGAGGGCCATCGATAAAATTCAGTTTAAATACCTCACGTCCTCCACGCTCTAAGTTACGTGAGTCTTCCTCTACTACAAAGCTTGATTTAAAGTATGTTAATCCTTCCCATATAGCAAATACTTCTTCGTGATATGCAGTTTTTGATATTCTGGCAACTGCTTTCTTTTTGATCGGAATATTATTGGGAATGCTTGCGTTCATTTTGCAGAGAAGAATATTCTGCGCTGCACCAAGTGATGATGTGCAGTAGGTGGAAAAAGCGTCGCCCTCATTTTCCCAGTCAATTTCCTTCAGTGCTGCTACACTCGTGAAAGGTGAAACACCTGCTGTAAGCTCTTCGTCGAGCCACTCGCCTGCAACTGTGGCAGTCAATGTAAATTCATCTCCTGCTTCTAGCTGGTCAGCTCCTGTGCCTGCTGTTTTCGCCTTCGTTTTTTCAAATGCAATACCTACTGATTTTACACGTCTTACTTTAACAGTTGAAACATTGTAAATGGCAGCACTTTTTCTAGAAACTACACGTACTGTGATTTCTGCTAAGGTCTCTGCCTTTGAAATAGTCAATTTTCCACTCGTTGAATCAATGGACGTTCCGGGACTGATCGAACCGGAATTTTCTATATACCATCTGACATCCTCCGGTGTAGCTGGTGATGGAGCACCATTTACAATTTTATTTGCTGTAAAAACATAAGTGGTTCCGGGATCTACAACAACTTCCGGAAGTACTTCTATTGCTTCTGGAAGTACCACAACAATTGGTGGTGCGATCGTTCCGGGATCTACGTTTACTACAATTTTATTTCTAATCGTGATATTGTAATCAGAAGAATAATTCTGACTGCCTTTTTCAAACATCATATTCAGACCTACGATGCGTTTTGATTCTAGTCTTGTGATATCAGCTGAGAATGAAGTGATGTAATCAGCCATACGTGCATTAGAAACAACCGTTCCTGTACGTGCACCGGTATCATCTAATGTATATTGTTCATAATAGAGTCTAGACTCGACAGCATCCCACACCACAACATATTCTATATATTCTTTTGTTCCGCTTGTCGGATTAATCAGATTCGTATACATATGAATCAGTTTCTTAGAAATAACACTTCCACCCGGTATCTCGGAATCAGCTAAGATTTTATTTTCTGTAGAAGATCCTTCCTCAATATATGAATAAGTAACCC
>JAAYYM010000446.1 GCA_012515365.1 Clostridia bacterium | reverse complement strand
TGGAGGGAAAGACATTAAAAGAGGTAGCCAGCTTTGTCTCTGATAAATTATCTACACTTGATTCTGTTATCAGCACAGCAACGCATTTTGTATTGAAAAAATACAAAGACCACGGAACAATCCTGCAGAAAAAGAAAAAGGATGAGAGAATGGTGGTGTCGCCATGAGAAATCCACTATCAGATGTTGTAGTTGATATTAAACCATCAGGGATTCGCAAATTTTTTGATCTTGCCAGCGAAAAGGAGGATATCGTTTCTCTTGGCGTTGGCGAGCCGGATTTTGAGACTCCCTGGCATATTCGTGATGAAGGTATTTACTCGTTAGGAAAAGGGCGTACTTTTTATACTTCTAATTCGGGACTGCTTGAGCTTCGTACGGAAGTAAGCAGATACATAAAAAGAAGGCTTCAGGTGAAGTATGATCCTAAAACGGAAATTCTCATTACAGTAGGCGGAAGCGAAGCGATTGATATAGGGCTTCGTGCCATGATTAATCCGGGGGATGAAGTCCTGATTCCTCAGCCGAGCTATGTATCCTATGTGCCATGCGCTATATTGGCGGGAGCAAAGCCGGTGATTATTGAACTGAAAAATGAAAATGAGTTTAGGCTGACACCGGAGGAGCTGTTGGCAGCCATCACTCCTAAAACAAAGGTTTTGGTACTGTCGTTTCCTAATAATCCGACGGGTGCGATTATGACAAAAGAGGATTTGGAAAAGATTGCGAAAATTGTAATCGAAAAAGATATTTTTGTAATATCGGATGAAATTTATTCAGAATTATCGTACTTAGGAGATCATGTGACGATTGCATCCTTGCCGGGAATGAAAGAAAGGACGATTCTAATCAATGGATTCTCCAAGGCGTATGCCATGACAGGGTGGAGACTGGGATATGCCTGTGGTCCGGAATTGATTATTAAACAGATGATGAAAATTCATCAGTTTGCGATTATGTGTGCACCGACGACAAGTCAGTATGCAGCAATCGATGCCCTGAAGAACGGGGATGAGGATGTCGCGATGATGAGAGAATCTTATAATCAAAGACGACGCTATTTAATGCATACATTTAAGGAAATGAAGCTGCCCTGCTTTGAACCGTTTGGTGCGTTCTATGTTTTTCCCTGCATTAAGGAATTCGGAATGTCATCGGATGAGTTTGCAACCAGACTGTTGGAGGAAGAAAATCTGGCAATTGTGCCGGGTACTGCATTTGGAGAATGTGGAGAAGGATTTCTCAGAATATCCTATGCATATTCATTGGAAAAGCTAAAAATGTCCATGGAGCGGCTCGAGCGATTCATTGAAAGATTAAGGAATAAAGAATAGTGAATATTATATTATTTCAACCAGAGATTCCGGCCAATACTGGAAATATTGGCCGGACTTGTGTTGCTACCGGAACAAAACTGCATTTAATAGAACCTCTGGGCTTCCGCTTAGATGAGAAGTCTATTAAGCGTGCCGGAATGGATTATTGGGAGCATTTGGATGTTACCAGATATGTGAATTTCAAAGAGTTTTTGGAAAAAAATCCAGAGGCAAAGATTTATATGGCAAGTACAAAGGCAAAGCAAGTGTACTCAGAAGTTCAGTATGAGGAGGATGCTTTTATCATGTTCGGCAAAGAGAGTGCGGGAATTCCGGAGGAAATACTGGTAGAGTATGAGGAAACCTGTATCCGTATACCGATGCTTGACCATATTCGCTCTCTTAATTTATCTAATTCAGTTTCAATAGTACTTTATGAGGCATTGCGGCAGCAGGGCTTTCATAAAATGATGTTGGAGGGAGAGCTGCATCGATTGAAATGGAAGAAGGTTGATAATGAATCATATAGATAGAAAAAACAGAATTTTAAAAGTAATTTTTTGGAGTTATATATTCTTTCTCTTCCTGGTAGTCGCGGTAAAGTTTACAGGAAATAATATTGATAACATTATTGCCAGATGGAATATCATTTCTTCGGGCAGAGAGGCAGGAGAGAGAAATCTTAATCTGATTCCCTTTTCAACAATCAGACCATATTTAAAACATTTCTCCAGATCCTATGCATATACAAATATAGTGGGAAATTTAATCGTGTTTATCCCGATCGGATATTTGGTGCCTGTCGTTTATCAAAAAAGAAAAACATTTTTCAAAGCAATGAGTACCTGCTTTTTGATTATTATAAGCATTGAAGTATTTCAATATGTGACCTGTCTGGGCTTTTGCGATATTGACGATGTCATTTTGAATATGTTAAGCAGTGCAATCGGCCATATCGTCTATCGGAGCATACACAAACAGAAGGATGGCTAGTTTTCAAATCCTTTTGATTTTGGAAGTGTGAAAATAAACTCGGTTCCGACATCAACTGTACTGATTACATTAATGTTTTCATGATGGGCATTGATAATCTCTTTTGTAATAGAGAGTCCAAGGCCTGTTCCCTTCTTATCTTTACCACGAGATACATCTGTTTTATAAAACCGGTCAAATATCATTTTCAAACTTTCCCGAGGTATCCCGATACCGGAATCCTTAAC
>JAAYYM010000445.1 GCA_012515365.1 Clostridia bacterium | reverse complement strand
TCATCTGTAATAGGTCTTTCAAACTCTCTTTTCGGAAAATCAGGGTCAATCGTACTTCGCAAGATAAAATGTGCAATCTCCTTTTTGCCTGCAAAGTCAAGATAGATTGTTCCGACTGAAACGCCAACAGCTTTGGCAATATGACTAATCTGCGTTTTAGAGTATCCCTGTTGTAAAAACAGACTTGTTGCTGCTTCAGTAATGGATATAATACGGTCGTTCATAAATTATGTTCCTTTCTGGTGAATGAATGGTTCATTCATATATTACTCGACCAAATTCTTTTTGTCAATAGTTACTCCATTCCTTCTATGTTCTCTTCCAGATTTTTGGTATGATTGCAAGACAACTATACCCCAATAGGAATAACGTAAACCGAACCTTATTAAATTCTCCGCCACTTACCAATAGTTCCTGCTCCACCCCGGCCAACTTAATGTTATATCCACTATCCGAATATCCGTTTCGCATATAGAATCCCTTGCGTCTTTGACGAAGTTCCAACTCAGGAGCATCTTCGCCGCAATGTTCTATCGAAACCACAATGTTGCATTTTGGATAACGTGCTCTTATCTCACCGAGAATCTTTGCACCGTAGCCTTTGGAACGCAGTTTCTCATCTACAGCAAAAAACAAAATAAATATCTGTCTCCCTATTTTGGCCATATAGATGAATCCGCACAGCGTGTCTCCGTCATAATACGCAAAAAATTTCGTAGTTATAAAACAAGTCATGAAAATCATCATTCCAAATGGCATTCGTTCTTCTTTCGGAAATGAATCGATATAAATCTCCTTGATTTGCTTTTTATGCTTGCTGAAAAGAACGTTTTCAATGCGCAGTCCTGATGTCATTGTACTTTTCATATTCTCATTATCTCTTGTATGAATGTCCATAACTACCTCATTTCCGTTTGTTTTATGCTTCTCTGATATTTTCCAGTAGTGGTTCGATGTATTTCCTGTCTGCATGATCATATGAAGTTCCAAGTGAGCGCGCCATATATTTATCCTGCTCTGTCTGATCTGCTTTCTTTTCAATGGATTTCTTAAGTGCCTTTAACATCATCTTTGTCGGTAAATTCAACTGTTCAAAGTGGAATCCACCCTCGAAATAATAAAACGGAGAATCTTCCAAATGATTTACTTCCCTGATTGTATTTACGATGTCATCTATGGCCGGTGAACCACCAACTGCAAATACGATAAGCTGTCTCGGATTCATTTTCTTGATCTTATCCAGACCCATAATCATATTTCCCATAATCCATCCGCCGAATATCACTCTGTCACTCTGACTGACTTCATCCGCAGATACCTTCTTAATATCCCTCGCTTCGCAACCGCAATCAGCTGCAATCCACTCTGCATACTGCTTTGTAAATCCTGTTGAACTTTGATATACCACCATTGTTTTCATATTCTCAGTCTCCTTCTATTCGCTAATTTAATCCCTGTTGTAATGCATGATTAACAGCATTCCTGATTGTTTTACTGGAGGCTGTTGCCCCGCTGATTGCATCTACATCATCTGTATTTTCTGCTATCATAACGTCCAGCATCGCCTCTGCCGGTTTTCCGTTTCCATTCTTATGCTTTAAAAGATTGATAGTCTCTATTTTGTGATTCTTCACCGTTACTTCAACCTCCGCATATACCAGTCCGCAGTCACTGCTTCCCTGATAGACTCCGTCCTTTACCTGATTCATGTCAATGTCTGCATTCACCTGCTGATCCATCGCTGTTTTCATATTAATTGCCACTGCACCGATTAAAACTGCAATCAATACCACAATTCCACCCAAAATGATTCCTACTCTTTTTAGAACACTTTTCTTTTTCATAGTAACTTCCTTCTCTCTGCTTGAACTTCCTCCGGTTTGATCTTTTTCAAGTTCTCATCCAATTGCATAATCGTCTGTACAGTTGTTTTCAAAGCTTCTTGATCAATGCCGGCAAACAGTACATCGATGGCTGCCTGACTTGGTTTATCATTTTTTTCACTAAATTCTATTGCCTTATCGGTCAAGATAACCCTTTGCTTTCTGAGGTCTTCTTCGTCCGGTACTATTTTTACAAACCCATTCTTTTCCAACTTCAAAAGCAGCTGCTTTACGTTTTGATGTGAGCTTCCTACCAGCTCTGAAATGTCTTTGATTGCCGGCGGATGATTGAACAGCCTGATACAGATAATCAAAAAGCACTGTTTCCAGCTAATCTCTTCAAAAAACTTATCTGCC
>JAAYYM010000444.1 GCA_012515365.1 Clostridia bacterium | reverse complement strand
TTTTCACTATTTCTACCTCGTCTAGACATCTGTCTATTCTGCCTTCACGTAAGCAGCAGTATCACTCTTAATTTGATCACTGATCGTAAGTACTCTTGATGATGGTTCATAAGTAAGTGGGTCTACATCAAATAAAAATCCATGAAGCACCATAACATTTTCTTTTAAATCCATAGGAACTACACAGCTTCCCTTCTTACCAATGCTGCCGGTCGCCTTTGATACAGGAAAACCTACTGTATCTGCTATATTATAATTCATAAAATTTGCAGCGTATGTGATCATTTCCGTATTGGAAAAGCTAGTCGAAATCTTTGGAAATACACTGTTAATGATACTGTTGATAGTGGCAAGATTTGATGATTTTGCCTTCTTTGCCACCTGCGTCAAGACTGTTCTCTGACGTTCTGTACGTTTAAAATCATCACCTGCTGTGTATCTGATCCTGCAATAGGAAGTAGCCTGAAGTCCGTTTAGGATCTGCGGACCTGTTGCTGTAACGGGTATGATTTCTCCACCTGTTACTTCCTGCGTGCCAATCTGATAATTATTCAAATGCTCGATTTCATCCTCTTGAACATCGATTTCGATGCCGCCAAGTGCATCAATCGTTTCAGTCAAAGCTCTGAAGTCAATCGTTACATAATCCGTAATATTCAAATCAAGATTTGTATTAAGCATATTGATTGCCTGCTCCGGTCCACCCTTTGCATATGCGGAATTGGCTTTGTTATAAGTATCATTTCCAATATTCAGATAAGTATCCCGATACACTGAGACAAGCTTTGCATCTCCGGTATCCTCATTCAGGCTAAGGATCATAATGGTATCTGTTCTTGCTCCCTTCAGAAGATTATTACCCTTACTGATATCGACGCCAAAGAGAGCCACATTTTTATAACCCTTCAAGGCATCCTTATCATTAACTTCCTGATTGATTACGATATTTTCTTCATCAATATCGACCTTTTCGATCTTATCCATCTGAGTTACTACATATAAAATACCACCCATCAATAGTAATGCCAGGATTTCCAACAAAAAGATCAGCATTTTCTTTTTCTTTCGTGCCCTTGCTTTTTTACTTCCTCTTCTGGTACCTCCAGATCTGGAATTACCGCGATTCTCTGCCATTTATAGTCCCTTCCCTATCATTAATATGCATTTTCGTTAATAAATCCTCGGAATATTGTTAAAAACATGATCTTAATGTCGAATGTCATTGTCCAGTTTTCGATATAATATAGATCATATTCTACCCTTTTTTCAATAGAAGTATTTCCCCTTAGACCATTTATCTGTGCCCATCCGGTAAGTCCCGGACGTACCTGATGTTTCACCATATATCGCGGAATTTCTTCTTTGAACTGTTCCACAAACTGAGGCCGCTCAGGTCTTGGTCCAACCAGACTCATCTGACCAATCAAAATATTGAACAGCTGCGGAAGCTCATCAATACTTGTCCTACGAAGAAATTTTCCTACCTTTGTTACACGCGGATCGTCTTTTACTGTCCACGCCTTCTTTTCTGCATTCTCATTCTGTAAATACATGGTTCTGAATTTATACATCTGATAAGGTTTGTTGTGAAGTCCTACTCGCTCCTGTGCGAAAATAACAGGCCCTTTTGATGTTATCTTGATCAACAATGCCGCGATCAGCATGACTGGAGAGAAAATAATGATTCCTACGATAGAACCGATGATATCAACGATACGTTTGGCTAACATACTCCATGTATTGCTTAATGGTACATGCCGGATATTAATGACAGGAA
>JAAYYM010000443.1 GCA_012515365.1 Clostridia bacterium | reverse complement strand
CGGCGCAGGCAATCTCATACTGGGTGATTTCATCGGTGACGCCGATGATAGCGTCAGATTGTTTTCTTAACAGTTTTCCGAAGAGACGTTCAGACCAATAACCTAAGGTACTGTTTATCAACTTGTTCTCATCTAATTCTATTGTCTGATGTTCTGTTACAATCTTACATGTTCTGGATCGTTTGAAGTAATTTTTCGGATAATATAAGGGAAATGCGCTTATGTATCTATAATACAAGACATCATTGGGACCCAATGAATCAATTATTTTGCTAAAGATTCTGCTGATCTTGAGAGAGCGCCTGATCCGCCCAAAAAGATCACCTGATGGGGCTTCACTCACTGAGTACGTTTTTAGAAAGTCATTATGGGAGGGGTCGTGAGCGCATCCCGTATCGGCCAATACCAACTCTACATTCAGCCCCAACTGACTCATTCCTGATACTTGGCTTAATAATTTCTTATTTACGCCATCATTGGCATTTTGGACATCGAGCACAAAATATTTCACTTCCAATGTATCCACCGGATCCCAATGTGGGTTAGTTAAAGAGGAATAAGTAAATTACCATCTGTAACTGTTGCCTGGGAGCTTTCGTTGATCGAGTCTGCAGCTTCGAATGGGGCATCATGAGCGTTTCATATTAGCGACACTGCCTAAAAAATTCTTAACGCCACTCACGCTGACTACAAGTTCATTTAGGTTATTGCTCTCCTCATTGATAGAAAGCCTTTTCAGTCTGAATGGATCGGTATCCACAGTGTTGAACCCGAAGTCGGTTGTAAGACCAAATTCGTATCCTGCAGCCATGCACAGTTGGATGTCTCTTTCAGAGTAGTCACCATTCGGGTATGCGATTGCATTTATGGCTAAATCATACTCTTCTTCTAAAATATGTTTTGAAATGAATATTTCATCACGAGCTTCGTTATCATCGCACTGCGTTAAGCAGGGGTGAGATAGTGTATGAGATTGAAAATCTACATAGGGCAACATTTCACGAATTTGCTTTTTTGAGAGGGCATGGGGATTTGTATATTCTTTTTCTTGTTCAAACCCAATTATATTTAAGGTCCGAAGCCGTTCGTCATTTAAAACCTTTGTTAGTTGTTCCATCGTAAGTGGCAGATGCGTCTCTTTAGCGAGTGCTTCCTCGAACCAAAAGTGCCTATTTGTATTTATGATCCCAGAACATAGGAATATAGTTACTGGGATACTACTCTTTTTGAAGATCGGAAGTAGATCATAGTTGCTTCTATATCCATCATCGAAGGTAATGACGAGCGATCTTTCCGGGAAATTTTTCTTCCTTTTATACATGTCAAAAAAATCGTGTAGACTTATTATATTGTAGTTCTCTTGTAAATATTTGAATATTTTTTCTGCAACATCGGGCTCAATCTTGTGAAAATATAGTATACTGACTTTATTTTTCTGGAATATCTCTCTGAAGATAAGCGGCAGTCCAGAGTATCTAAGACAAAAGTACATGAAGTTTCTGATATCAGCATTTCGCCTCACGCTAACCAGAAGTTTGTTTAACACTGTTCTACAAAGCTGAAGCAGATGATCGTAGGCCATGTTCCACCATACATCCTGTAAAAGAGATCAGTTCTTCTTCAATCTACCATATCATATCTCTTCGAGCACTTCCT
>JAAYYM010000442.1 GCA_012515365.1 Clostridia bacterium | reverse complement strand
TATGGCTAAGAAAGTTACCAAAAAAGTGACAAAGAAACGTGTCAAGAAAAACGTTGAACGCGGACAAGCGCATATTCAGTCATCATTTAACAATACAATTGTTACTTTGACTGATACTGAAGGAAATGCTCTTTCATGGGCAAGTGCAGGCGGTCTGGGATTTAGAGGTTCAAAGAAATCTACTCCTTATGCAGCTCAGATGGCAGCAGAAACTGCTACAAAAGCAGCATTAGTACATGGCTTAAAATCTGTTGACGTTATGGTTAAAGGCCCTGGTTCAGGTAGAGAAGCAGCAATCCGTGCTCTTCAGGCATGTGGATTGGAAGTAACCAGTATCAAGGACGTGACTCCTGTACCACATAATGGATGTCGCCCACCAAAACGCAGAAGAGTTTAGTATTCATTATATTAGGAGGAAAAACAGATGGCAGTAAACAGAGTTCCTGTTTTGAAAAGATGTAGATCTCTTGGTTTAGAACCAATGTATTTAGGCATTGATAAGAAGTCAAGAAGAACATTAACAAGAGCAAATAAAAAAATGAGTGAGTATGGTCTTCAGTTAAGAGAGAAGCAGAAAGCGAAATTTATTTATGGCGTATTAGAAAAACCTTTCAGAAACTATTATCAGAAAGCTGATAAGATGAAAGGTATGACAGGTGAAAACCTGATGATTCTGTTAGAGAGCAGACTGGATAATGTTATTTTCCGTCTTGCCTTTGCAAGAACCAGAAGAGAAGCAAGACAGATCGTTGGTCACAAGCATGTTACCGTAAATGGAAAGGTTGTAAATATCCCTTCTTATCTGGTAAAAGCCGGTGATGTAATCGCTATCAGCGAAAAAGCGAACGGTTTACAAAGATACAAAGATATCCTTTCAGTAACAAGCGGAAGACTTGTTCCGGACTGGCTGGATGTTGATCAGGAGAATTTAAAAGGAACTGTAAAGGAACTTCCTTTACGTGAAGCAATCGACGTTCCTGTTGACGAAATGCTTATCGTCGAGTTATATTCCAAGTAATTAGAATCCTGAGTTTATCCAATAAGAATGGAGGTACTTTGTAGTGTTTGATTTTGAAAAGCCGAAGATTGAGATTGCTGAGATCTCAGATGATAAGAAGTACGGTAGATTTGTCGTAGAACCTCTGGAAAGAGGCTATGGAACGACATTAGGAAATTCACTGAGAAGAATTATGCTTTCCTCATTACCTGGAGCAGCAGTGAGTCAGGTAAAAATAGAGGGAGTTCTTCATGAGTTTTCCTCCATACCCGGAGTTAAGGAAGACGTATCCGAAATTATTATGAATATCAAGAGTCTTGCGATCAGAAATGACAGCATGACAAATGAGCCAAAGACTGCTTATATCGAGTTTGAAGGCGAAGGTGTTGTAACAGCAGCAGATATTCAGGTTGATTCTGATACAGAGATCCTGAACAAAGATTTGGTGATTGCCACATTAAATGGTGGACCGGATTCTAAGCTGTTCATGGAGCTTATCATAACCAAGGGTAGAGGTTATGTCAGCGCTGAAAAGAATAAGAGCGAGGATTTACCAATCGGCGTGATTGCTATTGATTCAATCTACACACCGGTTGAACGTGTGAATCTGACAGTTGAGAATACTCGTGTTGGTCAGATTACAGACTTTGATAAGTTGACATTAGATGTATATACAAATGGAACACTTGCTCCTGATGAAGCTGTCAGTCTTGCAGCAAAGGTGCTGAGTGAACATTTATCTCTCTTTATTGATTTATCAGAAAATGCTCAAAAGATGGAAATTATGGTTGAGAGCGTTAATGATGAAAAAGTAAAGGTTCTTGAAATGAACATTGATGAACTTGAACTTTCAGTTCGTTCATACAACTGTTTGAAGAGAGCCGGAATCAATACAGTAGAGGAATTAACAAACAGAACTTCAGAAGATATGATGAAAGTTCGTAACTTAGGACGCAAATCATTAGAAGAAGTTTTAGCAAAATTAAAAGAATTAGGCCTCCAGTTAAATGTTGGAGACGAGTAATCTGCGTAGCAGAGTGCTTGTCAGTCGAACATTCTCCGAAGGAAATGTGAGACATAATCATATGCTCATCAGTCGAACATTCTCCGAAGGAAATGTGAGACCCTAATCAACTAACTGTTTCCATAATTCCAAAGTGTTGGAAACGGTGCAACTAATTAACAAGTTTCGCAGTAAGGCCAAAGGGCGTGCGTAACGTATCCGAATAGGAGAATTGAAATGGCAAAATACAGAAAACTTGGCAGAACTTCAAGCCAGAGAAAAGCATTACTTAGAAACCAGGCTACAAACCTGATTTATCGTGGAAAAATCTTTACTACAGAAGCTAAAGCAAAAGAAATCCAGAAAATCGTTGATGGACTGATCGCTATGGCAATCAAAGAAAAAGACAACTTTGAAATCGTAAAAGTAACTGCAAAGGTTGCTCGTAAAGATAAAGACGGTAAGAGAATCAAAGAAGAAGTAGAAGGAAAGAAAGTTACTGTTTATGATGAAGTAGAAAAAGAAATCAAAAAAGATCTTCCTTCAAGATTACATGCAAGACGTCAGATGTTAAAGGTTCTTTATCCTGTAAAGGATGTTCCTGCTGATGCAGCTGGCAAGAAGAGAAATACAAAGGAAATTGATCTTGTAGCAAAATTATTTGACGAGATTGCTCCTAAGTATGTTGACCGCCAGGGTGGATACACAAGAATCGTTAAAGTTGGTCCTCGTAAGGGTGATGCAGCTATGGAAGTTATGATCGAATTAGTGTAATCAACATAATGGTTAGATGGGTATTGTGTAGTTCATACACAGTACCCATTTTTAGTATCGCGTGAATTGCTAAATGGGTATGCGTATGATATACTTATTATTAATTTTCCAAGAATAATAACCGGATAAGGAATAGATCAAATGGGAATTATTGAAACAAAAAAGCTGGTATTTGAATATATACGCAGGGATAAAGATGGAAATGCCGACGGTGTCACCAAAGCCATCGATCAAGTGGATCTTGACATTGAACAAGGAGATTTTATTGCGATACTGGGGCATAACGGATCTGGAAAATCAACACTTGCAAAGCATATGAATGCCATTCTTTATCCGACGGAAGGGACTGTTTTCGTAGATGGAATGAATACCATAGAAGAAGCCAAGCTGTGGGACATACGTCAAACGACAGGAATGGTCTTTCAAAACCCTGACAACCAGATCATCGGCGCCATGGTAGAAGAGGATGTCGGATTTGGCCCGGAAAATATGGGTGTTGAAACAAAAGAAATATGGGCACGTGTAGAGGAAAGCTTAAAAGCAGTTGGAATGTATGAGTATAGGAAACATGCACCCAATAAACTTTCGGGTGGACAGAAACAACGTGTAGCAATCGCCGGTGTTCTGGCAATGCATCCAAAGTGCATTGTTCTTGATGAACCTACGGCAATGCTGGATCCAAAAGGAAGAAAAGAAGTCATTCGAGCGATTCGAGCATTGAATGATGTTGAGAATATAACAGTCATCCTGATCACACATTACATGGAAGAGGTTATCTATGCAAATAAAGTATATGTGATGGATCAAGGAAAAATTGTGATGAATGGAAGTCCACGTGAGATATTTTCACGTGTTGATGAACTTGCCGAAATCCGTCTGGATGTGCCGGAGGTTACAAAGCTTGCCCACGATCTGAGGGAAAAAGGAATGCCGATACCGGAAGGTATACTGACGGTAGCGGAATTGATTGAAGTATTGAAAACGATTTAGTTTTCTGCTTGGAGGAACGAAATGTCTTTAATTGTGGATCATATTGATTATGTATATAGTGAAGGAAACGCTTATGAGTTTAAAGCACTTTCTGATGTCAGTTTCAAAATCGAACAAGGTGAATTCATTGGTCTGATCGGTCATACAGGATCCGGTAAGTCTACTCTTGTGCAGCATCTAAATGGATTGCTGAAAGCGACCAAGGGTAGTATTTATTACAATGGAGAAGACATTTATGAGCAAGGTTATGACATGAAGGCTCTGAGAAGCAAGGTAGGACTGGTATTTCAATATCCGGAGCATCAGCTGTTTGAAGTGGATGTTTTTCAGGATGTATGTTTTGGACCAAGGAATCTGGGGCTTCCAAAATCTGAAGTGGAGCTTAGAGCCTATGAAGCCTTGAAGCAGGTGGGACTTAGTGATGATTGTTTTTATTTGTCACCATTTGATCTGTCAGGTGGGCAGAAAAGAAGAGTTGCCATTGCCGGAGTGCTTGCAATGAAGCCGGAAATGCTCGTACTGGATGAGCCTACTGCGGGATTGGATCCAAAAGGACGAGAAGAAATCTTGTCGCTGATCATGAGCCTTAGAGAAGAGTTTGGGATGACGATCGTATTGGTTTCCCACAGCATGGATGATGTTGCAAAATATGTGCAACGCATTATCGTAATGAATCACGGAAGTATTTTCTTTGATGATACACCGTCAGAGATTTTTAAACATGTCAAGGAGTTAGAAGGTATAGGACTTGCAGTACCTGAAGTTACTTATCTGATGAATGCACTCAAACAAGCCGGAATCCCTGTGAGATCAGGCGCAATCAGACCGAAAGAGGCAGAAGAAGAAATTCTCAGGGTACTAGGAAGACGTGGAGGCATGATATGATCAGAGACATTACGATTGGGCAGTATTATCCAACTGAATCAGTTTTGCATAAGCTTGATCCACGAGTAAAGATTGTAGCAACGCTGGTTTTCATCATATCTTTATTTATGTTTGAAAGTTTTATCGGGTATATAGTGGCTACCTTGTTTTTGATCATGATCATTTGTGCATCTAAGGTTCCGTTTTCTTTTATGGTCAAGGGATTAAAATCAATTGTGATACTTATGATGATCACTGTTCTATTTAACTTATTCCTGACGCCTGGGGAACCATTGGTGACTTTCTTTAAGATCACAGTTACAAAGCAGGGGCTCAGGACAGCCTCTTTTATGGCCATCCGCCTGATTTATCTGATCATAGGCTCCTCTGTGATGACTTTGACGACGACACCTAATAATCTGACAGACGGACTTGAAAAACTGATGAATCCATTACGTGTCATACATGTTCCTGTTCATGAAATCTCGATGATGATGTCGATCGCACTTAGTTTTATCCCGATCTTACTAGAGGAAACGGATAAGATCATGAAAGCACAGATGGCGCGAGGAGCTGATTTTGACAGTGGCAATCTGATCAAAAAGGTAAAAAGCATGATACCGCTTTTGGTACCGTTGTTTATTTCATCATTTCGAAGAGCGAATGATCTGGCTATGGCGATGGAATCCAGATGTTATCGTGGCGGAGAGGGTAGAACAAAAATGAAACCTCTTGTGTACAAAAAGCAGGATCGCATTGCCTATGGCATTTTATTAGTTTATCTTGCTATGATTATTTCAGTTAATTTTATACCAGTATGATAGCAATATCCTGAGGATAGAGGTACCTTGAATGTCAAAACGTATTCTACTAGAGGTCGCATATGACGGAACAAATTATCATGGGTGGCAGTTGCAGCCCAATGCAAGCTCCATTGAAGCTGTTTTAAATGAACATTTGTCAGCACTGCTTAAAGAGGATATTAAAGTGATTGGCGCCAGCAGGACAGATGCAGGTGTACATGCAAAAGGAAATATTGCGGTCTTTGATACCAATGCCAGAATACCGGCAGAAAAAATATCATATGCATTGAATCAAAGACTTCCAGAGGATATCGTAATCCGTCAGTCAAGAGAAGTCGATCCGGATTTTCATCCAAGGAGGCAGAAGAGCGTCAAACATTACAGCTATCAGATATGGCATGATCGTTTTCCAATGCCGATTGGACAGAATTATATGCTGTTTTTATATATTCCGCTGGATATTGATAAAATGCAGCAGGCAGCATCCTATCTGATCGGAGAGCATGACTTTACTAGTTTCTGTAGTATCCATACAGAAGTTGTGGATAAAGTGAGAACGATTCTTTCGATCACAGTAGAGGAACAGGATTCTGTATTAAAGATAGATGTAACCGGAACAGGCTTTTTGTATAATATGGTGCGGATTATTGCAGGCACCTTACTCGAGGTAGGAAAAGGCACTTACCCGCCTGAACATTTAAAGGAGATCTTAGAAGCAAGGGACCGCGCATTAGCAGGACCGACTGTTCCGGCTAAAGGTCTGACACTAGTATCGTATTCCTTTGAAAGGATGTGACACGAAAATGAAACTGACTACTTTAGTAGAGGATACCTGTTATCAGGAAGGACTTTCAGAGGAGCATGGATTAAGCTTCTATATTGAGACTAAAACACATAAACTTCTGTTTGATACAGGTGCAAGTGATTTGTTTATTCAAAATGCCAGAAAGCTATCTGTAGATTTAGAGGCAGTTGATACCGTTATTCTTTCACATGGGCATTATGATCATGGAGGCGGGCTGGCGGCATTTTTAGAACTTAATCATACTGCCAGGGTTTATGCCAGAACATGTGCATTTGATACACATATACATGAAATACAGGGTGAGCAGGGGGCGCGGATTAAGCCAATTGGTATCAGCGAAGATCTGATCAATCATCCTCAGGTTGTGTTAACAAGTGGAGATTTAAGGATTGATGATGAATTGTTTCTGTTTACCAATGTGAAAGGACGTGCCTTATGGCCACAGACGAATCTGACTCTGCGCAAAGTGACCGATGGGTCTATGCAACAGGATGATTTTAGCCATGAACAAAATCTAGTGATCAGTCAGAATGAGATACAGTGTTTAATATCAGGATGTTCGAATTGTGGCGTGATCAATATTTTAGAACGTTATCAAGAACTTTTTCACTCTGCGCCGGATGTCTATATAGGTGGTTTTCATTTGATGAAAAAAAGCTCTTATACACAGGAGGAGCAGAACTGTATAAAAGACACAGCTTCACGCTTAAAGCTGTTAGATACCATGTTCTACACCTGCCATTGTACAGATGTAAAGGCCTATGAAATGCTGCAGGATGTGATGGAAGCAAATCTGGGAAGTCTTTCAACTGGTGAGTGTCTCGAGATTTGACAGAATGAGCCGGTATCGGAAAGAAAACCATCATGATTACAAATGAAATTATTAATCGGGCAATTGAATATATTCTGCTGCACATCGAAGAGGAAATTTCGATCGATGCTGTGGCAGAATATTGTCATTTTTCGAAGTTTTATTTTAGCCGTGTGTTTAAGGCTGAAACAGGAGAAAGCATTTACGCATTTATCAAACGTGTTAAAATGAATCAAAGTGCATTCCGACTTAAAGTGGAACGAAACAGAAGTGTAACGGATATCGGATATGAGTATGGGTACAGTCCGTCAAATTACAGCTCTGTATTTAAAAAACAGCATCATGAATCCCCCTATGTGTTTAGAAAGAACTGTGTGGAGCGTTCTATTATCCATCCCTTTTTTAAAAACCAGATTCCTGCATTTGAAGATTTTGAAACCTGTCATGCAAAGACAACCATAGAAGAAATTGATGATTTCTTTGTGCTCTATGAAAGAAGGATCGGAAATTACTACCACTTAGGAGAAAACTGGGCAAATTTCATGGAACGCTATAAGGCGTATCTAAAGGAAGATACGATCTTGCTTGAGAGGACCTTTGATGATCCGTCAATCACAGATAAAGACAGCTGTCTGTATGATATCTGCATGAGTGTATCAAGGGATTGCAAGGAAGCAAATACCTGTATCATACAAGGTGGTAAATTTGCAGTTTATCATTTTACCGGACATGTCAGTGAGATCTTCATTGCCTATCAGACACTCTTTAATGTATGGTTACCAAAGATGAAATATGAAATCGATGAGCGTTATGGATTTGATATTTAGCAATATGTATGTTGATCAGTTATTTCTTCACAAAATACTTTCCGATTGGTATAGTGGAATCTTCGTAAAGAATGATGAGATTGCGAATATGGTTCGCTCCGGTATGATTATTTTCATGATTTCATTTTTATTTTCCGGAATCAATACGATTGGATCTTTCTACTTTACATCCATCGGAAAAGCAAAAGAGTCTGC
>JAAYYM010000441.1 GCA_012515365.1 Clostridia bacterium | reverse complement strand
TGCAGATGCGTATTTTCCGAACTTGGATGAGATGCCGGAGTGGAGTATCACGGCGGATAGTGAAGAGCAGACTTATTTTGATATTGAGTATACTTTTTTGAAATATGAGAAGAAAATGAGATAAAAAGCAAGAAAAAAAGAGAAACGGCATACGAATTATCGTGTGCCGTTTCTCTTGATATATGCCGCTGGGAGTATGACTCGTATCTGATTTTTAGTAGATTACACGGTTTCGACCTTGTTCCTTGCCGATGTAAAGCTTCTGGTCGGCTTTACTGATAATGGAGAGCAGGCCTGCACCAGAATCAAATTCTTCTAATCCGAAGGTCAGTGTGATGTGCAAATCCTGTTCATTAAAGTGAAACTGCGTATGTTCAATCAAAGATTTCAGGTTGTTGAGTTCCACAAATATAAAGTCTGCATTGGAACCTTCAAAGGTAAAGAGGAATTCTTCGCCGCCCCAACGGGCAACATATCCCTTTTCAGCCATGAAATTGCGGAATATTTCAGCCAGTTTCTTTAACACATAGTCACCGGTATCATGTCCGTAGGTATCATTTACTTTTTTGAAATGGTCAATGTCAGCTATAACAATCGAAAATGGCATTTCTGAGTGTTCGTAATTCTTTGCAAGCCGTTCCAGATGCGTCATCATACTGCGGCGGTTCTGTAATCCGGTCAGCGCATCAACAGAAGCAAGATGTTCAAGTTTCTTGGAATACTGGATAATCTTATGCTCCGACTCGGAAAATTTCATGCAATAAAATCTCGATATGATAATGAGTGCAATTGTAATATAGATACAGTTTGACAGGGCAAAAAAGATATGCAGCACAGAGTGGTCAACATCATGAAACACAGAGGTTCCCGGTGTTGTAGACAGTGCACATACGATAATACCGCATAAAATGGAAAAGATATATTTTAATTTCATATTTCCTTCTGTTCTGAAGAAAATCAACAATACAGAGAAGAAAATTATATACTGAAAACCATGGGAAGAACCGGTGAATAATGTTTTGATACCGGCATCTAATACAGATAAAATGCAGAAGGCATATAGACACAGTATTGTCTTATCTTTATAGGAAGCAACAAAAATAACAATAATCAAGAACAGGGCAAGTGCAGAATAAATGCTCTCGAGTAAAGGCAGATAACGCAAAGAGGTGATAAACATTGCTAAATGATAGGCAAATGAAAGTAATGCCAGAGAGCGTAGTAAAACAGCAGTGTCCTTGGCTTCATTTTCCCGAATGACATCCTTAAATATGAGTTCTTTAAACATCTGAAACAATTTTTTCATTTGTAACTCCCTGTGTTTATAACTCTAACAACGTTTCAGAAATGATAATACTAGTACTTTAGTCTAGTTATTATTATTTAGTATATCATAGTGCTATTTCTATTGCCATAGCAATTTTTAGAAAAGCCATAGCAATTTTTAGAAATGCTATAACAACGATTAGTAAATGACAATTACTTGACAGCAGAAAACAAAAGTATAATAATAAGAAAAGAAATTCCGTGCGGAAATTTATGAAAGGTGAGTGAATGAATCATGTTAAATATCAGATACGAGAAAACAACCAATCCGAAGCCATTACCGGAAGCAGATAATCCGTTGACATTCGGAACCATTTTTACAGATCACATGTTTGAAATGGATTATGAAGAGGGAAAGGGCTGGTTTGATCCGAGAGTCATTCCTTACCAACCGATTGTATTAGAGCCATCAGCAATGGTGTTTCACTATGGACAGGAAATGTTTGAAGGTTTGAAAGCATATAAAGCAGCCGATGGAAGAACGCTTTTGTTCCGTCCGGACAAGAATGCTGAGAGAACGAACAATACCAATAAGCGTATTTGCATGCCACAGATCCCGATTGAGGATTTTGTACAGGCAGTTAAAGCAGTTGTTAAGACTGATGAAAAGTGGATTCCGACTAAGGAAGGAACTTCATTATATATCAGACCGTTTATCATTGCGACAGATCCGTTCTTGGGTGTAAGACCTTCGAATACTTACAAATTCATCATTATCCTTTCACCGGTAGGTGCTTATTATCCGGAAGGATTGAATCCGGTTAAGATTTGGATTGAGGATGATTATGTACGTGCAGTTAAGGGCGGTGTCGGAGAAGCAAAGACCGGTGCAAACTATGTAGCTAGCATGGCAGCACAGATGAAGGCACATGAAGAGGGCTATTCACAAGTTCTGTGGCTTGACGGTATCGAGAGAAAATATATCGAAGAAGTCGGTGCCATGAATATCTTCTTTAAGATTAACGGAGTAGTTGTTACACCGAAGCTTAACGGCAGTATTTTACCGGGTATCACAAGAAATTCTTGTATTGAACTGTGTAAGTCATGGGGACTTCCTGTTGAGGAAAGAAGAGTGACAGCAGCGGAATTGTTTGAGGCAGCTAAGAATGGCACGCTGGAAGAAGTATGGGGAACAGGTACAGCAGCAGTTATTTCTCCGGTTGGACATCTGCGCGAGGGCGATACCGTGGTACAGATTCAGGACGGTGGAATCGGTGAACTGAGCCAGAGACTTTATGACACAGTTACCGGTATTCAACTTGGCAAGATTGAAGGACCAAAAGGCTGGGTAGTTGAAGTATAGGAGTACTTTTTAGTACTTATTTTGCAAAGGCTGAATAGACTATAGAGAATGTTTGTGCAGCTGATAAAGACAGATGAACCTGTGACATGATGAGATTATCGTGTCACAGTTTTATTATAGGTGTATCATGGTATGAAATGATTGATGAAAGGTGGAGAAAATGATGAAAGTTTTATTGATTAACGGAAGTCCGAACATGAAAGGATGTACTTATACAGCATTGACTGAGGTAGAAAAGTCATTAAATGAGGCAGGTATTGAAACGGAAATCATTCATGTCGGCAACAAAGATATCAGAGGATGTATTGCTTGCCGCAAATGTGCAGAAACGGGAAAGTGTGTCTTTGATGATCTGGTAAATGAAGTAGCACCGAACTTTGAGGAGTGTGACGGAATTGTAATCGGTTCGCCGGTCTATTATGCATCACCTAACGGTACGATGCTCTCATTCTTAGACCGTCTGTTCTTCAGTTCACATTTTGATAAAACGATGAAGGTTGGAGCAGCAGTGGTATCTGCCAGAAGAGGCGGTAATACGGCAACTTTTGATGTTTTGAATAAGTATTTTACCATATCCGGCATGCCAATTGCGTCCAGTCGTTATTGGAATATGGTACATGGCCATACCGCAGAAGATGTTTATGCTGACAAAGAAGGCTGTCAGACCATGCGGGTTCTGGGTAAGAATATGGCATTCTTGATGAAGAGCATTCAACTGGGCAAGGAGCAGTATGGCTTGCCGGAGAAGGAAGATGCAATCTTTACGAATTTCCATCATTAAATGCAAAACAAAGCATAAAAAAGAAAAGGTTGCTTGAATCAAATAAATCGGTTACACTAATAATAGAAATAGTAATATTTCTAGTGTGAAGACACTTAAAAGCCGTACTGGATATGGAACAGGGTAAACTTCCATAGCGTTTGATGTTGGAAACAACATACGCCGGGCAACAAGGAGAACAGTTGCAGTTCTCACGGGGAACTTAACGATTCCCGTGGCTTTCTGTATTGGAAACAATACACGGCAGACGGCCTGCAGATAACACTTATAAAAGAGTAGAGCTTTTGCTCTACTCTTTTAATGTACAAAGGAGATGAATGTGACATATAGAGAGAAAAGACTACAAATCCGAGGGAATATCATTAGTGCGGCGGAATCTTACGAAAAGCATTTGTTGGGTAAATGCTTTATGTTTGTATTTGGTAATCAATATATTGAAGTACTTTTTGAAAAGAAAAGGTTCAAACATTTAACAGGTGTAGGATCAGTACAGAAAGGAAATAGTTTCTTTCGTAAAGCTTTAAGTGGAACACTAATGGCGTCGCAAATTTATTTTGATAAAGAACACCCATATGATTTGGCTAAAATGAAAACAGATATGTTGAGTGAACTATATCGATTAACGAACGAAAAAATTATGATAGGTGAAGATGTTGTAACGGTAACAGCATCATACAAATTTGGATTAGCTAATCATGACATTCAGCTGGTTCTATGTTTAGGATATAATAAAGATAAGAACGGGAACCTAATTAATAGTTTTTGGGTTCCATATTCCGTAAGAATAGAAGAATTATCAGCAGAAAATCAAAAAGAATGCGATTTTATTTTCTCACGTCCACAAGAGCAAACTCTTTATAGTGATATTACTTATAGTGCCGGACGAGAAATAGAAAATTTGCCAAAAGTAATTAAAAGCAAGATTGTTGAAAATCTATCTTCTTCGACACCAATAGTTAGTGTAAAATATTAGTTGGCAAAAAGAATAAGATATTTTAG
>JAAYYM010000440.1 GCA_012515365.1 Clostridia bacterium | reverse complement strand
TGTATTAGAGTACCATATCAGACTCAAAAAGTCAGATGTCTTTTTATGAGGTTACATGATTTTTGAATCTGTCTAAAGGGTGGGGTTCAAGAATTGAAAGTGTCCACCCTTATGGGTATATTATAGTGTTGCAGGCATGGAAGACAAATCCTCCAAAATCAAGACCATCAATGAAATTCAGAAGAAAAAGAAAATTGCAATGGTATGGGATTTAGACGATCCATTCTGGCATCCTGCTACAAAGGAGTCACACAGAACAGCTAAAATGCTTGATTTTGATGTAGAAGTATTTGCACCTTCCTCTAGAGGTGAAAAAGGTGCACAAGAAATGATCAAAATTCTTGAAAAAATTAAGAATGAGCAATTTGATGGTATTTGTATTTCACCTATTTCCGATCCACGAGTTGCTGCTGTCATGAAGCAGATCGCAGATCAAGGTACGAAGGTAATCTTTATCCTCTCTGTTTTAGATGGAGTGAAATATGAGTCCTTGATCGGTACCAACAATCTGAACTGTGGACGCAATGCAGCTAGTGTCATTCAAAAACTCATTGGTAACAGTGGCGAAATTGCTGTTATCCGTTGGAATGGCGGTATTATCGAATCTATCGAGGATCGAACACGTGGTGCTTTGGATGAGCTGAAACACACAAACATTAAGGTTCATGAATTCTCCGGTCCGGGAGAACCTACAGATGCAGAAACAGAATCTTGTCTCAATTCCCTATTGACACAGCATCCAGGCATCGAACTGCTCTATGCAACTAACGTTGGCTGGGGTCTGGCAATGGCTAGATATATCAAAAAACATCATTTGGATTTGAAGCTTGTTATGGTTGACTTTACAGATCAAGTTGCTGAATATATGGACAATGGATGCGTAAATGCTGCCATTGCACAGCGTCCGGAAACATGGGGTACCATCACACTCGAAAAAATGCAGGATTGTCTAGAAGGCAAATCGATCACAAAAGTCATCGATACCGGAACATACGAAGTAAATCCATCCAATATGCGAATCTATCAAAAATAGAAATAAAATTAACAAGTAAAGAACCTCAATTTATAAAAATAACACCATGGTCATTATCTCGCCATGGTGTTATTTTGTATCATTCAATATAGTTATTATCACTATTTCTGCAGCTGCATCATATTACAGTTGAATCAAATTAGTATTTCACAGCGGATCAAATCGACCTGATCAATTCCACTCGCGAAATCACTGCTCCGTGCATTTTAGCGATTCGTAATGCAACCCCTTGATAATAGATACATGAGCCGGTTGCTATTTCCTGCTCTTCCTTTGTCAGACGGTTAATCAGCACTTCACCAAGTGTTGCACCATCCTCCTCTGGTATTTTGACCTGAAAGAGCCAATTGATCACCTTTACCTTCTGCGTTGCTCTGAAAATCACTTCCTCTGTACTGTCAAATGCACAAAAAAGAAATTTTCTGGTTGCAAATAATCCCGCAATGCAGATCACACCCAATAACGTATCAAATGGTGTTCCATGATAAACGATCATCTGACGCGCAGTTGCATACAGTAGAACTTCAATAATTGTCTCCGGCGTATGTTTACATAACATTTTCACAAACTCAACACCGACTGCAATATTAAGTGCATGTTCCAAAAATACTGATAATGCATTTTCCGCCATCATATTCTGCGGCGTTATCGTTTCTACTAAAAATCTGGCAGAAAGGATTGCCAAAATAAACATCATCAGAAATGAAATAAATATCTCCAGCCAGTTAGCCAGATTCAATAATGCTGTAGCGACGCTTTTTCTCATGGTTTTCCTCCAAATATAAGGTCAGGCAGCAAGATTTCCCTCGAAACTATGACTGCATATCGTTATCATCAAATGGATCTCCGCACTCAGGACAGAATTTAGGAGGATTTGAACGATCTTCCGGCTCCCATCCACACTTATCACATTTATATACAGGCACACCTGCCGGTTTTGCTTTTCCACATTCAGAGCAGAATTTCCCTTTATTAACTGCACCACAGTTACAAGTCCATCCGTTATCGTCCGGCTGAGGAGTTCCACACTCAGAGCAGAATTTTCCTGTACTATTTGTATGTCCGCATGCACAATTCCATCCGGCTGCTGCCTGATTCTGTGGAGCGGTCTTGGCTGTCCCTGGCTGTGAAGCCTGAGCTG
>JAAYYM010000439.1 GCA_012515365.1 Clostridia bacterium | reverse complement strand
TCTTTTCCGATTCTTTCCTCTATCATTTTTTTCCCTGAGGCCATGATATCTTCAAAACCACAGAGGAATGTATCGGGGAAAAAGAGTTCCTGGGAGGCATTGCTCTTCACATTATATGCCTGCTCCATCTTAAGCATAATTGACAACGTGGAGTCGTTTTCAGTATCTAAAATTTGTATCTCCAGCTCATCAGGATATTTATTCATCATGGGTTTGAGGAGTTTTTCTTTGATTTGAAGGCATTCACCGCAGGTGCTGGAACCAAAAAAGACGAGGCTGAGTTTTTCTGCCTGTGTTTGGGTGGCCAATAATGTAGTTAGAATGAAAATGAATACCGATAATGTCCGCATTGAAAAATGATCCTTTCTTGAGTCTGATACGAATCAAAATAGAATTTGAAAATACAACCAGTCGATCTTCTCTACAATATTTTCTCGAAGCAATTTGTTTTGCTGTGATTTAAACTAAATTCCGCAGTTGGAGCGGAGGAGAACGTCAAACCCTTTAGATGACAATATGTCAGAGGCTCTAAAAGGGGGGTATCTGACAGCTCTCAACTGCGGATTTTAATTTAATACCTTTTCCAAAACATTCCTCTCTATCCTGAAATTGGAGCGAATCGTGCTATTAATTGTTTTAAACGGCGTTCTTCAAAAAATAACGATTAGCGGATACCATGATACGAATTCCTACTGCTCTATACAGACTTCAATTCAATCATGATTTTAAATTTTCAGATGCTTCTGAAATTATTGCATATCTTGCAGAACTTGGAATCTCCCATGTTTATGCATCACCGGTATTTCTTGCCAAAAAGGGAAGTCTCCATGGCTACGATATTGTAGATCCGCACAAACTGAATGACGAGTTGGGAACCAAGGCTGATTTTGATGCGCTCACAGCAAAGGTTTCAGACTACCGTATGGGGTGGGTGCAGGATATTGTTCCTAATCATATGGCTATTGATTGCCGGAATCGTCTTTTAATGGAATTACTGGAGAATGGGCCTGAAGTACTTGCTCTGAACCATTTTGATATCGAATGGAATCATCAGTATGAATCTATCAGGGGGAGGCTTCTGGCCCCCATTTTAGGCAATACTTATGCAGAATGTCTCGAAAATGGAGAGATAAAACTCACATACGATCAAAACGGTTTTTCTCTGTGCTACTATGAACACCGGTTTCCATTAAAAATGGAAACCTACGGAATTGTTCTGGAGCATGATCTCGAAAAATTAAAAACAGATTTAGGCTCTTCACATTCCGGTCTTATAAAACTGCTTGGTGTGTTGTTTGCCATAAAAAACCTTCCAGCTGCACATCAGGGGGATGCCCGCAAGGCGCAGGTCTCATTCACAAAGGCGATCCTCTGGGAACTTTACACCTCAGATCAGGCGATCCACAACTTTATAGATTTCACTCTGGAGCAATTCAACGGAATCAAAGGCAAACCGGAAACGTTCACACTTCTAGACAACCTTCATACCCAGCAGCTCTATAAACTCTCTTTCTGGAAAGTCGCTACGGAAGAGCTTAATTACCGCCGCTTCTTCACTGTCAATGACCTGATTTCCATTCGTGTCGAGGATGAGCAGGTTTTCAGAGATACTCATCAGCTGATTTTTGAACTGATAAATCAGGGTAGGATTAATGGTTTACGGGTTGATCATATCGATGGATTATACGATCCACATACCTATCTCGAACGTCTCAGGCGGGGGGCTCCCGATTCCTATATCGTTGTCGAAAAAATCCTTTCTCGTGATGAAACCCTGCCCAATGTATGGCCCGTTCAGGGGACTACCGGATATGACTTCTGCAACTATGTCAACCAGATATTTTGTAAATCAGAAAATGAGCGTTCGATTAATTCGATCTATCGTCGTTTTACCGGACTTCGAATCGAATACGATCATCTCCTTACAGATAGAAAGAGAATTATTCTCCTAAAACATATGGCTGGTGATATCGACAATCTTGCGTTGCTTATCAAAGGGGTGAGTGGAACAGACCGGCGGGGAAGTGATATAACGCTCTATGGCCTTAGAAAAGCTCTCATTGAACTGATGGCATTTTTTCCCGTCTATAGATCATATATCAACGGGACTATTTTCAGTAACGAAGATCGTCTTCACCTCCAAAGGGCAATTGCCGATGCACGCAGGACAGACCCGGCACTTTCACGCGAATTTGCCTTTATTGAACGATTCCTGCTTTTGAAATATGAGCCCTACATTTCTGAGGAAAAAAAGAATGAATGGACAAATGTTGTGATGCGGTTTCAGCAGTTTACCGGTCCATTGATGGCCAAGGGTTTCGAAGATACTGTTCTTTATAATTTTAACAGGTTGATATCTCTGAATGAGGTTGGCAGCTGGCCGGATACATTCGGAATTTCAAATGAAACGTTTCATCGTTTCAACACTAAGAGGGTTCGGCTCTGGCCCAATACCATTAACAGTACCTCTACCCACGACACAAAGCGGGGAGAAGATGTCAGAGCAAGGATTAATGTCCTCTCTGAAATTCCAGAAGAATGGGAAATGCATCTGAAATTATGGAGTATACTTAATCGAAAATGGAAAACCATAACCTTTAATCATTCCATCCCCGATTCAAATGATGAGTACTTTTTCTATCAAACCCTGCTGGGTACATTTCCAACCGATATTTCTGAATTGGACAGTTTTATTCCTAGAATCCGTGAATATATGCTTAAATCTGTAAGGGAAGCAAAGGTGCATACAGCCTGGATTACCCATGACTTCGAATATGAAGAGGGGGTCATGGCATTTGTCAC
>JAAYYM010000747.1 GCA_012515365.1 Clostridia bacterium | reverse complement strand
TTCCCCCTGTTAGGGGGTTAGGGGGTATGTTTGTATCTCCAATGTCTCCTGTCTTGCCATTATTACCACTCTTGTTGGTTTCCATAGCTGTTCCATGCGTGTTCCATGCGTGTTCCATAGCTGTTCCATCTTTGTCCGAGTTGTTGACTTTATAGTTGTTTCCTGTTTGATAAAGCGCGTAATCGCAAATGGTTATGAGTGTTCCGCGTCTGTCCGAGTTGTGAATTAAGAATCCAACGTCCTGAAGTTCGTCAAGCATCCTCGCAACCTTCTGTTGGCTCCATTTGCGCTTCATCCGGTTCTCATACCATGCGCAATCATCGGCAACCATTCGCAAGCTTATACACGATTGGCCTTGCTTTATAATGTCACCCTTCGGAGCCGTAAAAGGCTTTTCTTCTCTGCGGGCATCGGCTAGTAAATACATGGCCAGCTTGAAGCAATCCGGGCTGATGTGAAAAAATGGTTGCTCCATGAATATACGCGCAAAAAACACGTATCCACCCTCAATCAATGGTCGTTTGTTCATCCCTACACCCTCCAACAAAAACGCCGCCCAAGGTGCTGCCCGTGCACACTCGAATGCACGGCCTTGGACGGCAAATTGTCGTTGGTTGTCATTGGCAGCAACAATGATTTCATGGTGCGAATCTAGGGCGGGGTTACCGGGTTGTCAATCGGGAAGAGAAGATTTTTTGACGAGTTGCATTCCATAATTGTTTACCGTAGGAATCGGAATTATTCCTTCACGCAAAATCGGCTTGTTTTTTTTGAAAATAGAATAATCAACTTCGTGGTGCCACCTGTTAAACTTCCAGACAACTTTAACGCAATCCGGGTGTTGATCGGCTAGTGACTGTGCAAACGCAAGCCTTCTATCTTCTGTATTGTAAACGTTATCGGTGTTTCCACCTTTGAGCGGTTTTGCATTTTTTACTCCAACAGTTGTTCCTTTATCCATCAACAAAGATCTAAATAAAGCCGTGCATTTTCCTTCTTTCAGGAACCTGATGGATAAATCGGTGTCCTCGTTATAACGGCCTCTCCATCTATTATCTAGTGTTGTGTCTAATAGGATACACGAGTAAATTCTTGAGTTCCATAATACAGGTGTCAATGCGCTTACTCTATCCGGAACAAAACCCTTATGATGCGGACCCGCCATTGCGATATTTTCATAACGGTCAACAAAATCCTCCATTGCTCTAAAAAACTCACCGCCGTAAACGCATAGTCTCCGATTGTGGTTGCATCTTGCGAATGAAACAATGTTGTCATCTACAGTCCAATGACGTTTAAAACCTCGCTCCTTTGCCCAATCCCAAATAAAGTTTCGCGCAGGGATTGATCCTTGCCCAAGGTCATTAAACGGCATCGATACAACTTTGTCTTCACCTAAGTGTTCACAGTATTTTTCATACTCGGTTTGCTCAACAAAAAACCTATAAGATGTTCCCATCCTGTCCAATGCTTTGCCTGTTTTTTGGCAATCAAATCTCCCTTTACTTGGGATGCATATTGGATAGCGCGAATCTGTTTTTGGCCCATCATAAAAAAAAGAACCGTTTAATTTTTGCTGCGGAGGATACCATGCGGAATCTGATTTTTCGGTTAGTGGTATTCCTGTAATTTCTGAAAATCGCCGTAAATCGTCAAGAGTTAAAAAGTTGATTGAAACCCGATGAGTAGGAGTCATATCATTCATTTCAAACTCTGGCATATCCCACCAATATTCCCGCCAATCTGGTTCCAGGTCGAAGAGTAAAGACTGTGGGTCTTCTCGTGTTTTTCGTGTAAATTCGTTCATATCGTTTAATTGTTTTGTGTTCTTTTAAAAAGGTGCGTGTCAAGCGGGAAGTGCAGCGTAGTATTTTGGATATTCCATTTCCTTCAGCGTGCAACGCTTTTTCCATTTTTGATCGATGAATTTGATGTATCGGAATTGACGCAAAACAAGTTCGG
>JAAYYM010000438.1 GCA_012515365.1 Clostridia bacterium | reverse complement strand
TCACCCTTGACATGGATATGCTGGGATACATAGATCCCAACATAACCATCAATATAGTAGAAAACGGAAAATTACATGAAAAGAAGAATCTGGAATTACCGGAAAAACTGACTAATGTGATACGATGCCATAATCCCAGATGTATAACTTCCACGGAGCAGGAAATAAAGCACACCTTCCTGCTGGCCGACAGGGAAAACAGGATCTACAGGTGCATTTACTGTGACGTTGCCCACAAAGAGCAAATGGTGTATTATTAATAAAGAAATCTGCTAAAGTAATTCGAAAATAATAGATATTAAATTACTTATGCAAGCCATTGTACTATATGCATTGGAGGTATGAAGTGGAACATCTAAGTGAAAAGGCCCAAATCGAAATGTTCAAAGCTGCATTTGAATTTTCTCATGATGGCATTCATATCTTGGACAAAGACGGAAGAACATTATATTTAAATCAGGCATGTACAAGGATAGAAGGGTTGACTGAAAAAGAAGCAAAGGCAAAAAATATAAGGGAACTAGTTGAAGATGGTGTATATTCCGAGTCGGTCACACTTATAGTATTGGAGACAAATGCACCGGCAACAATAATGCAGACTGCCAAGAACGGCAAAGAGATACTTGTTACAGGAACACCAATTTATAAAGAAGGATCGGTTGACAAAATAATTGTTAATTCCAGAGACATTACTGATTTAAATACTTTAAAAAAGCAACTTTACATAAAAGAACACCAGACTGCAAAATATAAAAAAGAGATTGAAGTCCTCAGAAAAGAGCAATTCAAAACTGTAGATATAGAATCAAAAAATACTGTGATGCAAAAAGTAATTAAACTTGCATTGACAGTTGCCGAAGTGGATTCTACAGTCCTTATCACAGGAGAGTCCGGTGTTGGGAAAGGAGTGTTGAGTCAGTTTATACATAAGAGAAGTAAAAGACAAAACGGACCATATATAAAAATTGACTGCAGTGCTATTCCCGAGACTCTTTTCGAGTCGGAATTATTCGGATATGAGAGAGGCGCATTTACCGGGGCAGAAAAAGAAGGCAAAGTGGGTCTTTTGGAATTGGGTAACGGAGGGACTGTTGTATTGGACGAAATAGGAGAAATGCCTTTGTCAATGCAACCAAAGATACTGCGAGCGATTCAAGACCGTGAAATTGTTCCCGTTGGCAGTAAGGATCTTCGAGAACTTGATATAAGGATAATAGCGGCGACAAATATGAATTTGGAAAAAATGGTTGAAGAAAAACTTTTCAGAGAGGATTTGTACTATAGATTAAATGTTGTGCCAATCCATATACCTGCTTTGAGGGAAAGACCTGAAGACATTTTATCTTTAATAAGTGTTGTTGAAAAGAAAATAAACAGCAAATACGGGTGGAACAAAAAAATGAGCCCAGAGGTAATAAATAAGATGATCAGATATTCATGGCCGGGTAATGTAAGAGAACTTGAAAACTTGATAGAAAGATTAATGGTCAGTATTGGAAAAAGCAGTATAGAAACAGAAGATTTACCCTTTGAAATATTGGACGAAACCGTACATTTCAGTGAGTTCGAAAACTTCAATCCGGAAAATTATAAAAAGATTTTGGGACAATTTGACTGTAAACTTTTAAAGAGTGTAATTGAACAAAAAGGTTCTATTGCAGAAGCGGCAAAAGAAATAGGAGTGAATGTCACAACAATAAGAAGAAAACTAAACAGATATGAAGAAAAAGCGTAAATGCAAAAATGCATCGTGTAGTGCGTTTTTGCATATGAAGTATTGACTAGAAATGCTATGTTTTTTAGGAAAATAAAGACGAGATAAGTGCATTTTTGCATTTGCCTCGTCTTTTGATTTGCCTGAGAAGTAAAAAACGTTGAAAAACCAAAGGAAAAGCAACTGGCATGATAATTGCTTTATAATAAAAGTATAAATATATCAATTAAAGTGCATTCAAAAAAAGGAGGCAAGAATGAATAAATATGTACCGATAAATTCATTGGAAGTTCCACGATTTGCAGAGATAAAGACATTCATGAGACTTCCAAATATCAAAACAACAGAAGACATTGATTACGCAGTGATTGGTATTCCTTTTGACACCGCATCTACTTACAGAACAGGATCTCGTTTTGGACCTTCGGCAATAAGAGATATATCCTCGTTGATTAAACCTTATAATGCTCCTCAAAAGGTAAATGTTGTTGAAAAATTGTCAGGGGTTGACTATGGAGATGTTTCTGTTAATCCCGGATATATTGAAGACACATATGAAAGAATAGAAAAGGAACTTTTACCAGTAGTTAAGAGCGGTGCAATTCCAATTTGTCTTGGTGGCGATCATTCAATTACATTAGGTGAGTTAAGGGCAATAGCAAAAATTCATGGACCGGTGGCTTTAGTTCATTTTGATTCTCATTTTGACACCATAGATTCATATTTCGGAAAAAAATACAATCATGGAACAGTTTTTAGAAGAGCTCTGGAAGAAGGACTTATTGATGTAGAGCATTCCATTCAAATTGGTATGCGGGGAACTTTTTATTCCGAAAAAGACTTAATTGAATCAGAAAACCTGGGGTTTGAAGTCATAACAAGCTTCGAAATGAGAGAAATTGGGCTGGCTAATACCATTGAACGTATTATTAATAGAGTTGGAGATAAAAAGGCCTTTTTTTCATTCGACATTGACTTTGTAGATCCTGCTTATGCACCGGGAACAGGAACCATAGAAGTAGGCGGATTCTCAAGTATGGAAATACTTGATATGATAAGAAAACTAAAAGATATCAGTTTTATAGGTTACGACATTGTTGAAGTCTTGCCTTGCGTGGATCCGTCACAAATAACAGCATTTCTGGCAAGCAATATAGTTTTTGAATTTATATCCATTATTGCATTGCAAAAAAAGTGAGGAAAGGAGAAGAAAATGAAAAGTTATGAAAGTGTTTATAGCGAATTAAAGGGGAAAACCGGTTTGGATGAAGAACTCGAAAAGGAATTATGTAAAAGAGTAGCCACCATTGAAGAAAAGGGTGATATTGTTCCTCCGCTAAAAAAGATTGACTGGGCATTTATACTTGCATTGTTTGTCTTGGCGGGTTTATTGCCTGTATTTATTGAAGCTTTTAGGTTGAGTATCGGTTAATTGGAAGGAGACAGAAATGAGTAATAATAGTTTTGATGCTAATAAGGAAGCTCAATTCGGAATGCTTCCTGTAATGAAAGAAGAAAGAGTATACAGCTTATTTGACAACAGCTGTATAAATATTGGCTTTGCCATTGCTACCTGGTGTTTTTTAATTGGTGGTACGGTTTCGCTTTTTGTTGATTTTTGGCCGGCTGTTATAGCGACCCTGGCAGGCAATATGGCAGCGGTGTTATTGATGGCAATGGGTACATCAGTGCCCAGTGCAAAATACGGAGCAGACAATTATACGATTTCAAGTAGTTATATGGGAAATCGGGGAAAAGCAATTGTTATGGTATTTATGTTTGTATTCCAGGTGGCATGGCTTATTATACTATCAATAATGTTTGGAAGAGCTGTTGATAATGTTGTCAGTACAGCTGTAAAAACGGACACCATGGGGCCTGGATTTGTTGGGGTAATGTCAATAGTTTCTGTTGCAATAGTGTTTCTCGTTGTTTGGAGAGGCCCCCTTGTAATAAGAAAATTTAATATAATTGTTGCTCCATTACTAATAATTACAATTATTGCATTATTAATCATATTATCAAAGGACGTTGGATGGGATGTTATTGTAAATGCTCCTCCAATTGCACCATTTGACAGTGAATGGGTTAATTTTCTGCTGGCTTTTGAATTAAGTTTGGGAGCAGGTTTGTCTTGGTGGCCAAATATGGGCGGTATGGCAAGGCTCTGCAAAACTACAAGGGCGGCATACTGGGCAAACCTTGCCGGATTAATATTGGCGGCATCTTTGGGGACAGCTGTTGGCTGCGCTGCAGCAGTGACAATTGGCAGCAGTGACCCAACAGAATGGATGATCCCATTGGGAGGAGTTGTACTGGGAGTTTTGGCATTAGTATTTGTTGCAATAGCCAACATTACATCTAATGCAATCGTTACATATGGGATATGCTTGGGATTAAAGAATTTTAAATTTTTTCGAAATAAAAAATGGCCTGTAGTCATAGCTATATTCTGTTTGCCCGGAATTATCGGATTAATCTTATGGCCATCACAAATATATGATAACTTTTATATTATGCTTGGTGTTACATGCACATTCTATTGCCCTATGGTAGCAATTAATTGTGTTGATTATTTCTTATTAAGAAAACAAAGACTTGACGTTGTAGGTTTGTATGATAATACCAAGACATCAAAATATTCTTTTTGGAAAGGATTTAATTGGGTTGCAATAGTATCCTTTGCGGCAGGAATGCCTTTTTATCTGTTGTTCCTAAATCCTGCCACATTAGTATATCAAGAGCCATTTAAATATCTTACTGCATCCGGCGCTTCTGTAATATTTGTAGCAATTTTATATTTCATACTTGCAAAATTAATATTAGTCAGAAACAATATCGGTGGATACAGCACTAAAGCTTGAGAGGTTAAAAAAATGAGTATTAATGAGTTTTTTCACAGAACAAAAATTGTATATGGAGCCGGATCGGTTTTGAAGGTGGGCCAGGAAGCTGTTTCGCTTGGAGCGAAAAAAGTATTAATCGTTACGGATTCCTTTTTATCAGAGACTTCTACAATGGACAAAATAAAAGAAAACTTGTCAAAAGAAAAAATAGAATTCGAAGTCTATAACGAGGTAAAATCCAATCCCCGGGACGTTGATTGTATGAAATCTGCAAAAATGGCACTGGATATGGAGGCTAACGTAATTATTGGCATTGGTGGCGGGAGTTCTATGGACCAGGCGAAAGCCACTGCCATTTTAGTTAAAAACGGAGGTACGTGTCAGGATTGGGAGGGAGTTCCCCTAAAAAATGGTATGTTACCGACAATCTGCATACCTACAACTGCAGGCACGGGAAGTGAAGTTACATTTGTTGCTGTGATAACAGATACAAAACGAAAACATAAAATGAGTCTCTGGGAACTTGGGACGATAGCTGCAGAAGTGGCCATCGTCGATGCGGAGCTATTGATTTCTTTACCGCCATCATTGACCGCCTCGACAGGAGTAGATGCTTTGACGCATGCCATTGAAGCATATACCTGTAAAATCGGTCAACCTCTTACTGATGTTTTAGCATTGAGGGCAATAGAATTAATCAGCAAAAGTATTGTTACTGCCGTTGAACAGGGAGACAATATAGAGGCTCGCGAAAATATGATGTTGGGAAGTATGATGGCCGGTATAGCTTTTGGCAATGCGGACGTTGGTGCAGTGCATGCTATTTCCGAGACAATCGGAGGATGGTACGATACACCTCATGGAGTCGGGAATTCGATTTTTCTTCCTTATGTAATGGAATACAATCTTCCTGGTAATAGCAAGAGATATGCTGAAATAGCCAGGTGCTTAGGTGTTTATACGAAGGGAAAAACAGAAGAGGAAATAGCTTTGGAAGGAATATCGAAAATTAAAGAACTAAACAAAAAAGTAAAAATACCAACATTAAAAGAGCTTGAATATATATCTCCGGATAAATTTGATGAGATTGCTGAAGCTTCTGCCAGAAATATGCTCTCGGAAAATAATGCAAGAGCCATTGACAAAGCCGGATATATGAAAGTGCTAAAAGCTGCTTATGAAAACAATTAATTGTTGACATATTTTGAAGATATTATCTTAATTCGGCAGGAATTATTATATATAAAAAATAATTTCTGCCGAATATGATTGCCAAGAAGTGTATTAAGAAAAAAGGAGAGGGCAGAAAGCATGGAGAAAAAACAATTAGAGAGATTTGGGCTTGACTGGTCAGGGTTGTTAACTGATTCCGATAAGGAAGCCGATATATATATAAAGGGAATTCCTTTTGACAATGCTGCAAGTGTTGGAAAGGGTGCGGCAAGCGCGGCAGATAGAATAAGGTATTTATCAAGAGTTTTGCCTCCGTCAAACGAAAATGGTATATTTTTTGAAGATCTTAAAATTAAGGATAATGGAAATTTCCAACCCGATTTAAACTGGGAGCGTTTTTTTAATACAATTGAGAGGGAAGCCCAAGTAATTATGGGAACCGAAAAGTTCTGTATTTTCATAGGGGGAGATCATTCAATTACAATTCCTTTGATGAAAGCGTTTGGGCAAGTACATAGGAAAGAAAAAATCGGATACATTCACTTTGACTCACATAGTGATTTATGTGATAATTTCGAAGGACATATTTGGTCTCATGGATCTCCGGCTAGAAGAGCCATAGAAAACTGCAATAACTTGAATGATGAGGGAATGACATTTGTTGGTATCAGGGCTTATGAAAAAGAAGAGGTTGAATTCTATAGAAAACATAAAGATATATTGGTGATAGAAGCAGAGGAAATTTTTGAAAAAGGTGTTTACAATGTAATCGCCAAAATAAGTGAAAGATATGAAGGGTATGACACAATCTATCTTACTCTTGATATTGATGTCCTGGATCCGGCATTTGCCCCCGGAACAGGAACCCCAGAGGCAGGAGGGCTAAGTACTAGAGAGTTGATGAAAATACTTAAAGAATTAATCGCAAATCTTCCCATAAAAGCAATGGACTTGGTTGAGGTTTCCCCTCCTCTTGATTCTGCTGATATTACATCATGGGCTGCATTAAAACTAATATATTCTGTTTTTGGGCAAAGAAGCTTGTTAAAAAAATCATTTTGAAACTCAAAATCATCCCTTCGTATTCCATTGACAAACCCGACCAATTATAATATTGTAAATATATTAAAAGTATAATGCCTTGGAATACGAAAGTTTGAGAGGGCCTATGAAAAGAACCGTATCTGTTTTTTCAGACAGTTTTTTGCATTTGTGATACTGGCACCACT
>JAAYYM010000437.1 GCA_012515365.1 Clostridia bacterium | reverse complement strand
TCGACTCTGGCAGATATGTATTCTCATAATTCTGCATATCAATGACCGGAATATAACCATGATCAACAGCAAATTTTATGTGTCCGAGATTCGTTGCCACATAGGAAAACAAACCAAGCATGCCAGGTGTCCTGCGAATCAGATAATAAGTCTTCTCAGGATGTTCTTCGCCATAAGAGACTTTTCTTTTTCGCCATTTATACTTGATGTATTGTCTGTTTACAAGCTGATTCTTCTTCAAAATCTGTTTTAATTTCATCTTGCTTCTCCGAATTGGTTAAAAGGTATGAGTCGAATTGATCGTTGGTTCCGGTGCACATGTGATCTTATCCGGATTTCGATTCAGATATCCGCCCCACCATCCAAAACTGCTGTCTGTGAAAATATTGTGCTTACACTCTGCCATCAACTGCATATCCCGAAAGCTACTCTCGCCAAAATTCCAGTCAACAAAGTGTACCTTGTCTTTCTTAAAATCCAGACCAAAAATATGTTCATTTTCCTGACACCAGCCTACGCTTTTTTCATCACAGAAAAAGAAAAATTCCGGATTTTCTACATGCTTTTTGATATAATGAACCGATCTTCTGAAAAATCCATAACGATAACAATACCAGTTCATAAAAAGCAGATCACTGCGTCTGGCATGAATTGCTACCGAATTGACACTTTTAATCTGTTTGAGTGCCTTTCGGTTTTTCTCATCCTCAATCGGTGGAAATACAAAAGCTTTACGGATTTCCTCATCTATTTTCTCAATGCCAAATCCTTTGTATTTCAGATACAACGAATGTCCGACAAAGGAATTGTCAGGATATTTTCTAAATACATCAAAGGACGCATTTTCTTTTGCAATGATTCGTCTTTTGAGTGCCAGTCTTCCAAGCCTCTTAATATGAAACCCCACAGGTGTGCGAAAGAATTGTGTGATTAGTTTTCTAAGTTTTGTTTTGAAAGAATCGGCAGGCTTAAGTTTTTGCGAACTATCACCTCTTAAGTTCGTAATGGAATAACCCTCATCATTAATTGCCTGCGTGATAAAAGGTGCATTGTTCCAATTATCTTCCCAAAATCTGCTAGCCTCAACCTTGTTAACGATACGCTTCCAGGCTTCTTCATCAAAAAGCTGTTTGATATTAGGCGGATTAATGCCAAAGATTCGATTAAGCTCATAACCATTCCACTGTGAAAACATTCCCGGTACATCATCTGGAATTTCATAAATAATGTTTTCTAAATAACACTCCGCATCCGGATTCATTTTTTTAATGGCCATATATTCTGCATAATCTAACATTTGGTTTCCAAGGCCGGAATCCATATGAACTATTCTCATTTCTTACCTCCAAGGAGACTCATAACACCACTCTTTGCCTTTTGATAAATCAGTGCACACACACACGGACCGATAAAAGTGATCAACCAGCCGCCTATGATATGAAATATCGGTAATGCTACTCCAAGCTTCAAAAATACGATGCGAAAGCCTGCTGCAAAGATCGTCTGCATCAGAAAAATCGGCATTATAAATTTAGATGCTATCTGAAGGCGTTTTCCTATAAGTGCATTGTCACGCCATTTTGTATCCAGCCATCGTGCCCACATTAAAAGCATAAGTGCAGCCCATAAGCCCATGACAAAGATTGTCCATTCACTTCTGACATATTTCAAAAAGATATATGCGGAAGTCGGA
>JAAYYM010000436.1 GCA_012515365.1 Clostridia bacterium | reverse complement strand
CGGACTTTTTGGGGACTCTTTGGCATGGCTAAATATGGCAGGTGTGGCGATTGAATGCAACCGCGTGACCAGAGGGGAGATACCAATCAGCGTATTTCGGGATGTTTCCAGCTTTAAGATTTATATGTCAGATATAGGACTTTTGTCAGCCAGGGCAGGTATTATGCCGGATGCAATTGTCAGAAACCTGCTTTCTGATGTATATAAAGGAGCGTTAGCGGAGAATTATGTAGCACAAACTTTGAAGGCAAATGGCTATGAATTGTATTATTGGACATCGGATAGCCCGGTGGCAGAGGTAGACTTTGTGATTCAAAAAGAAGGAGTCATAATACCAATTGAAGTCAAATTCGATACAAATGTACATGCAAAAAGTCTGAATCACTATCGCAAAATGTATCACCCAGAGACAATACTGCGTATTTCCGGAAGGAATTTTGGAAAAGAAGATGGAGTATATGCGATTCCTTTATATGCAGCTTTTTGCATATAGTTCAGAATACGCATTGCGTAAAGGGGGGTATTGGTATTCCTTATAGAACAGTAACGGATTGGGAACTTGGTAATCGTAAACTTCCGGATTATGTGTTACGCATGATGACTTATCATGTGAAGATGGAAAAGTTGGATGCGTTGAGTGAAGGGAGAACCAAAGATAAGGGAGAAAATGCGCATGGGGAAAGAATTAGTATTATTTGAAGCCGGGGAACTTGTATTGGATGTTAAGGTTACACCGGATCAAGATACGGTGTGGTTGACACAAGAACAAATGTCACAGTTATTTGATACAGCACGTTCGTCAATAGCATATCATATCGGAAACATATTTAAAGAAGAGGAACTTGATAAAGGTACTTGTGTCGAAATTTTCGACAGAAGTGACAATGAAGCATCTAGACCTCCTGCATACTATAATTTAGATGTTATTATTTCGGTAGGTTATAGAGTGAAATCTAAAAGAGGAATAGAATTCCGTCGCTGGGCTAATTCAGTATTAAGAGATTACATATTAAAGGGTTATGCAGTGAATAATATTCGTATCAGTCAACTTAATGAGGTGGTACGGATTATGAAACGAACGGATAACAGACTGGATGCAAAACAGGTACTTAGCGTTGTGGAGCAATTCACAGTGGCTCTCGATATGTTAGATGACTATGATCATCAGAGAATTACAAAGCCAAAGGGAAACAACTCTACTTACATTTTGACATATGAAGAATGCAAGGATGTTATTGCTCATATGAAATTTGGTGCAGAAAGCGACTTATTTGGAAATGAAAAGGATGATTCTTTTGCAGGAAGTATAGGCTCGATTTATCAGACTTCGGTGGTATTGATGTATACCCGTCAGCGGAGGAAAAAGCAGCGAATTTGCTGTATTTTGTAACAAAGAATCATTCTTTTTCAGATGGAAATAAAAGAATAGCAGCTACGATGTTTCTATATTTTCTTGAGAAGAATGGTATGTTGATGAATGAAGGAAAGAAAATAATTGAGGATTACACGCTTGTTGCAATCACAATTATGATTGCAGAATCAAAACCAGAAGAGAAAGAAACGATGGTCAAGTTGGTTATGAATTTTTTGAATCAAGGATGAGGAGAAGCGAATGAGGAGCGAGTGAGAGATAACAAATGGAGGTAATGGAATTTTATTTACAGACCGATATACATATCACATGGATGAATGCGTGTAGCTACGGACAGCGAACCTTTGAAATAACAAGAGTTTGCGGTCCGTTTTTTAGTATCATAATACAGGAGGCGACTAATTTATGGGAATAGCGGGAGTTGGATATGGAAGTACAGTACCTTACTATCCACATATGAACAGCAGAACAGGGAAAAAAGCAGAATCACAGAACATACAACCCGAAAGCCCGAAGACAGGAAGTATAGAACTTAAATGGAGTGATGGAGCGATTTTTGCCAGTGGAAAACCGGATGGGCAGTCCTTTTCGGTTTACAAAGCAGATGGATATTCAGCAGACAATCCGATACTTAATATTAAGGGAACAGATAAGGATGGTAACAGTTATGAACAACAAATCAATCCATTGACGGTTGATCCTGAGAATGCATCTTATGTTGAAATGATGGCTTTAAATGCGTATTTAGTAGATATTGGAGAATTAGATGCAGGTGATTTTACTGCGATTGCAAGACCGACAGAGGATGATCTTGAAAAGGCTGACTATTTGAATGCATTGCGAGATTGGCGGGATATGCAGTTTCAGCTAGGAAATATGGTGGGCTATCAGAAGGCGACCAATGTCTGTGATTCACTGATTAATCTGAAACAGGAGCAAACCGGAACAGTACATATGATAGAAGTTCCCGAGGGAACGGTCCGAGCCTTTGCGATAGAGGGCAATATGCACTGTGGTATCATTGGCATGAGTACTCTTGGAACAGGAAACAATTT
>JAAYYM010000435.1 GCA_012515365.1 Clostridia bacterium | reverse complement strand
GGCAGATAATCGATCTCGCAACAAATCACAGGCGATGGGGATATCGCAAAGTTTGTGATGTTATTAACGCTATGCGGGACAAGTCGGATACGTATCTGCCACGGGTCAACCACAAGAGAATTGAGCGAATATGGAGAGAAGAGGGGTTAAAAGTACCTAAGGAAAGCACCAGGAGAAGAGAATTATTCTATTTTTCCATATTATGTGTAACAGAATCAGTGTATATTGTTTTCACATCACCACCTAAATTATGATCAATAATCTGGTAGCAGTATTGATAACCATTCATGGACTTGTCAATTGCACTTAAAATGTGACTTGAAAAGTTTACACCGTCTATGGTCACAAATCCATAACCATCAGTATCAATTTGCCATTCGTAAGTATATAAATTCCCTTATTTTCGACAGAAATTTCTATGTCCTCGTAAAGCGCTTTACTGGATTTATCTACTAGATTCATAGAATAGTAATCATAATTCGTTATTGGCTTTGCGAACTTTCCCAATCAGTGGTGACATATGGAGGGTTAAGTTCAAAGTTCAAACCAATAATATCCGGCTTCACAAAGGCACATTCACTTTCTCTGAAAAATATATCATGAAGGCTTATAATGCCACCGTAATCCTTATATACACTCACAAACCAGTCTGTTGACGGGTAAGGCGCAGATATACCGTCATATGGAACAGGTATGTAACCAACGGTGTTATCTTTACCGAAGAAATAACTTTTTAGAATATCATCGCAAATTACTCCACCGAAAAGATCATAATTCATAATCCAAATTGAGCGAACAAGAAAAACCGTAGCAGAATATATGAATGGTTTTAAATATGAATCTGCTAAATAAATTCCCTTTGTTAAAAAATGCATTTATACGAACAAATAGAAAGCAGGTAGTATGATTAGGTAGATTAACTGTTTAGTCTTATTCTTTTATCTCTAATATATCGTCCCACTTATTTTTGTACTGCTGTATTGTTTTTCTTGGATGCGATTGTTTTACTTTTTCGGCTTCTTCTGCGTTATTTGTTAACAGATCAATTATTGTCATAGCCATTAGTTTTGCTGGGATAATGTATGCATATTCCGGGTCTGATACAGTAAAATCCTTACTGTGTGCATTACCTGTAAACCCTGATATAGTCGGCTGTATGACAGGTATTACATATCCAAGATCTCCCATATCAGTAGAACCTGCAAAAGGTATATCTGTATATACCTTATCCTTACCTAACAGGTAAGCGGCATTTTCTGCAAACAGCTTACTCATCTGTTTGTTCTGTAGTAATGGCATATATCCTATCATGTCATCAATCTTAACTTCTGTACCTATTGCATATGAAGCTCCTTCTATGGCTCGGTTTACCTTCTTGTTAGCATTCTGAAGAGCTTCTATGTTATTAGCTCGTACAAAGCTTTCCATTCTCACATCAGCAGGTACTGTATTAACCAGATCTCCCCCCTTAGTTATAATCGGGTGAACACGTACTGAATCCTGATCTTTGAATGTCTCTCTTTGGGCATTTATACACATT
>JAAYYM010000434.1 GCA_012515365.1 Clostridia bacterium | reverse complement strand
TCCACATTACTTCGAAAACCTCTTTTAAAAATGGGGACTGTTAAATTAGTCCGTACAAATGTCACCGACGGGCAGCAGATGGGCGAACCGAGAGATAAAATTCTTCTCCTGACTAATCTGCTTTTCATCAATTGCTTAGACCTTAAAGGCTTTAGCATAATTTTCTTTATTTTTAAGAGTGGATTGCTGTATACGTGCTCAGTACCTCTGATTTCCCCATAATCAGAGAATGCAATCAGCGGTCTTTGAAAGCAATTCATCATGTCAATCATAGACTCTGCATACTCCGGAAGATAAACATCATCCTGATGAGCTATCGTAACAAGCTCTGTCTTGGCCTGAGCGATTCCAAAGTTCCAGTCATCTGCAATGCTTTTGACTCCATCATTAAAATAAAGCGGTACATGATATGCTACCGCAATAGATCGAATATAATCATTTGGAGTTGATGTTGCCATTATTACGTTTGTCTTTACAGTCTGGGCAAACAAGGAATCCAGACATTCTCTTAGATAAGGACTTTCCTTATATGCACAAACGACAAAGGTATGATCCTTCGCCATGAATGTTTTCATTTTGCTTCTTCCTCCGGCTCATGTATCTGCCTCTTAATGATCGCTACAGATTATGTCTTGGCATTACTATTTACAATATCATACTTTAGATACCTCGTCAAACTTGGCGTACAGCTGATTCGGAGCGTAAACATGGCATACTCAGAGCGTGCTTGACATTTGTCATAACATCCGCTTCATTTGTCACAAAATACGCCAAAACCCTTGACTCTACAACGAAAAAAAGATATAAATGATTTCATTAGTGGAGTGATTTCATGAATTTGCACAGAAACGTTCATCGAAGGCGTTTTTACTCTTCACTTATTCTGTGTAAATTCATGAAATCTGTTCTTAGGATCATGAGTTTAGCAGTTGCCTGCCACAATAACGAATATGAGGGAAAACATATTATGAACGAAACGAAATTATTTAGAAAAGATTTTACCATGGTTGTAATCGGACAGATTATTTCTTTATTTGGAAATTCCATTTTGCGTTATGCGCTGCCTTTGTATCTGCTAAACCAAACACATTCTGCCAGTCTCTTCGGCATTGTTACAGCATGTTCTTTTTTACCAATGCTTCTTTTGTCACCAGTTGGCGGCATCGTAGCAGATCGAGTAAACAAACGCAATGTCATGGTTATTTTGGATTTTTCTACTGCAGGCTTAATCCTGTTATTCTCTCTTACCATGCATACATTTAATCTAATTGGACTATTAATTGCCGTATTGATGATCCTTTATGGCATTCAGGGTGCCTATCAGCCCACTGTACAGGCATCCATCCCTTTGCTTGTTTCCGGCAATAACTTAATGCCTGCAAATGCTATCATTAATTTGGTAAACTCGATTTCTGGTCTGATCGGTCCTGTATTAGGAGGCGTTCTCTTTGGATTTTATGGTCTGACTCCTATTTTATACATCAGTATCTTCTGTTTTGTTCTTTCTGCAGTAATGGAAATTTTTATTACAATTCCCTTTAAGAAAGAGCCACAATCAGAAGGAATTATCAAACTTGCCAAACATGATATGAAATTAAGCTTTCAATTCATTCATGAAAATCCGATTCTCTTACGTGTGTGTCTCCTGATTGCCAGTATCAATCTGGTCTTTTCAGCCTTACTCATTATCGGTATCCCTATTATCATCAATGAGCACCTTGGATTTTCACAATCTGTAGGAAACCAGCTGTATGGTTACGCCGAAGGTGCCCTTGCAGCCGGAGGTCTCATCGGTGGACTATTAACCGGTGTCATCGGCAAAAAGCTCTCCGTACAAAAATCACATGGTATACTTGCACTCTGCACACTGTCACTATTGCCCATCGGAATTGCTTTGGTCTTACCGATTTCCTCTATGGCAGTTTATCTGATCATTGTGATCAGCTGTACCTGTATGATGGTTCTTTCAACATTGTTTTCAATTGAAATGATTACTTATGCTCAAATGGTTACTCCTGCAAATCTGTTAGGAAAGGTAATGGCACTAATGTCAGTAATCATCATGTGTGCACATCCTCTAGGACAGCTGATCTATGGAGTGCTCTTTGAACTGTTAAAAGCAAATATCAGTATCATATTCTTTGCTGCTCTGATCGTGTGTAGTGGAATCACTCTGGCTGGACGTAGTATCATTCGTTCCATACCACCTATTTCGGATTGTACGCGCCACGTGCATTCTTAAGTAATATTTTCATCAACTCGCTGTTTCCTTTAAAGAAGCTTATT
>JAAYYM010000433.1 GCA_012515365.1 Clostridia bacterium | reverse complement strand
GCTTGGAAAAATCAATAATTTTTTCACCCATTGGGTGATTTTGAAACATAGAACAAAAAACTAATCAATCCGTTAAACTATGTGGTTTCCAATACATATTTTTTATATGAGTTTCACGGATTATGGTCCTATACAAAAAAAAATTGATTCATATGAAATTCCTATACAAATACAATTGAACATGACAAATTTATTTAGTATAATAGAAGATAATCTTTATGACTGTGGGGGCAGAAACGGAGAGCAGAATGTTAAGTGACAAGGTGAAAAACATCCGTCGATGCTTAGCCGCAGTGATTGTATCCATTTATTCATTGGTTTTGGTACTGATTTTATTGGATTTATTTCTTTGCGACAAGCATGCAGACTATATTTGCAAAAGAGAGGTTCTGATTTCAAATATCGGGATACTACTCATAATATTAGTGACAGTTACAATTATGTATGTTGTCAGCACCAAGACAAAATTACTTAAACACACACGGCTGTTATATCGAAGATTATCAATTAATCGTGATTTCTACAAAATATTGATTCTATCATCTTTGCTGCTACTTCTGATTCAGATTTATGTAGCATATGATATTTTATTTTTTGCAGGGTGGGATTGTGATATGGTAGTCAGCATGGCTTTCGAACGTGCCTTCCATGGGACGATCGAAAGCAGTGACTATCTGTCCTTAAACCCTAATAATGTCGCTCTGACTTATGCGCTGTCTATGGTAATACGATTTTTTTCTTTTATGAAAAATTACACTGCAATATATTTTGCATTGACCTGCGTTGAAATCATACTGACAGACATATCTTTATTTCTTTTGGCCCTGACGGTAAAACGCATTACACTTAGAAAGAGTATAGGACTTTGTGCATGGGTTGTCGGCGTTTTATTAATAGGAATGTCCCCGTGGATGATTGTTCCTTATTCAGATGGCTATTGTCTGATTATTCCAATTACAATTCTTTATCTTTATACCATACGTAAGGAGTGCAAGTATCAGTCTCTGTGTTTCTTTGGAATGGTGTTTATGGGGATGCTAGGTTATGTTTTTAAGCCATATACAGTGATTGTGCTGATTGCAATCCTGCTCGTAGAAGGCTTCCATGTGATATTTGAAAAACCAAAATGGAAGCATGTATTTCTGAATCTATCCGCAATGACATTGGCCTTTATACTTGCTATGGGAATTAAAGTATATATGACGCAGCATATTGGATGTGAGCTGGATGCTGAAAAGGCATATTCATATTCTCATTACTGTATGATGGGACTCAATGAAAAATGGGATGGGATCTGGAATAATGACGATGCAGCGTTTTCTCAGTCTTTTGAAAATAAGGAAGAGCGTACACAGGCAAATTTACTTGCAATCAGGACGAGATTAGAAGCATTTGGTTTAGGCGGATATTTAGAGTTTTTAAAGAATAAAACCTTGGTCAACTTTAATGATGGTGCATTTGCATGGGGGTTTGAAGGTGGAGAAGGTGGTTTCTTTATGATTAAACTCAAGGAGCCTACGGATACAGCTGATTTTCTGAGAAGCTTTTTTTACAATGATGAAGCAGGTACAAGGAACCGTTATTTAGTCTTAATGCAGCAGACGGTCTGGATTTTTGTACTAGTGACAATGCCGGGAATTGCTTTCAAACTATATAGCCGAAGGAGAAGCAAAGAACTGGTGCTAATGTTAAGCGTACTAGGTATGATTTTCTTTGTTACAATATTTGAAGCAAGAGCTCGCTATTTATATGATTTTGTATTGGTATTTATTGCAGCATCAGCCTGCGGAACAGATCACATCATCCAAATCATCCATAGGAGGTTAAGACATGTACACACTAAACGTAAACGGAAAACAGGTGACTTGTGTCAATGAT
>JAAYYM010000432.1 GCA_012515365.1 Clostridia bacterium | reverse complement strand
TTCATCTACAATCTGATACTTTATACATCCCTTATTTTCATCCATCATAATGAATTCGCCATTTACCAAAGGAGTCAAATTCTCATAAATAAATTCTTTTGATCCTCTATCTTTTTTAGGTATTTTTAGATGCTCCTCCAGTGTCCATCCCATTTGCCCTTCATTTAATTTTTCAATAAAGTATAAGCCATATTGCGTTTTATAATCCTCATCCAGGCTTGTCTGAATATATAATTTAGCAATAGAGATCGGTTCCAGGTTTTTCAATAAAGCATCATCTTTGTTTATCTTAAATATATCATAAACCTTTTGCTCTTCGGCAGTAAGATTAAAAGTATTTTTATCAGATATTTCATTCATGGCACCTATATCGTTGAATGAGACATTGTAATAGTCAACCAATTCTTTACACCATTTTTCTGTAAGTGGTTCTGCTCGTCTAATTCCAATGCCTGTAATCACTCCATCATTATTATTTATTAATAACTCAACTTTCCCACCACGTGGAAAGGCTGTGCACCTTGAAAAATCAATATGAATCTGCTATTTAGAGTAGAAAAAATCCCTGTTTTTTGGTATAATATAAGTGCTTCAAACCCACAAATACCAACGAAACGAGGGACTTTTATGGATTCAATTATAGCAGATAATTTACGCACTGAACAGACCATTTCTTCAAGAATAGACTTGTTTTTTCACCAACACTCCATTTCAAGGCTACTTAAAAAGTCTAACTTCTACAAAGATTCCGGCGTACCCTGTGTTGAGATCATGAAAACCTTGTTTTCATTGGTTTTTACGGAAAAGAATCTCTATCGAACTTTGGAGACCTCACCGGATAGAATCGCTTTCAGGAAGAATACTGCTTACCGCTTCCTGAATTCCGTCAGCTATAATTGGGCGAAATTTCTTTCCTTGCTTTCAGCATATGTTGTGGCTAGTCTTAACAAGGCCACATCGAAGGACCGGGTGAATGTTTTGACCATTGATGATTCTTTCTATGACAGAAACAGAAGCAAGAAAGTGGAATTGCTGGCGAGAGTGTTCGATCATACCACGCACAAGTTCGTCAAAGGCTTTAAAATGCTAACTTTAGGATGGTCTGATGGGAACACCTTCATCCCGGCCGCTTTCTCTTTGTTAAGTTCAGCGAAAGAATCCAACGTGTTTCAGCCTGCTCAAGATGGAATCGACAAGAGGACGACAGCCTACAAAAGGAGAATATCAGCGGTATCAAAAGCAACTGAGGTTATCTTCCAGCTACTTGATTCAGCAAAAGGACTTCCTGCGCAATATGTTCTCTTTGACAGCTGGTATGGCCTCCCTGTAACAATCTACGGTATATGGAAGAGAAGCTACAATGTCATCTGCATGGTGAAAGACAGTTCTAAAATCCACTACTTCCTGAATGAAAAGTGGGTGGATATTAAGAAATTGCACAGTATTGTAAGCGAAACTGCCGAGAAAAACGGAAAAATACTTGGCTCTATTACTGTCAGCATCAGGGAATCAAAGGACAATCCGGATCTGCTGCCTGTAAAGCTGGTATTCGTGGAAAATCGCCAATCCGATGGGTTTCTCACAGTCCTCTCCACCGATACAGAACTTAGTGACGAAGAGATTCTTACGATTTATGGCAAGCGCTGGGACATCGAAGTGTTCTTCAAAATGTGCAAGTCATATCTTTCTTTATCCAAGGAATTTCAGGGCCGAAGCTATGATATGATGACTGCCCACACCACAATTGTTTTTATGAGATATATCATGCTTGCACTGGAAGCCAGAAACTCAGCTGACCATCGGACTGTCGGAGGTTTTTTCTACGATATCTGTGATGAGGTTAAGGATATCCGTTTTGCAGAAGCATTGATGCTTATCATGGATTTGTTGACTCGTACCCTTGCAACGTATCCGGTCATTTCAGAGGAAATGGCTGCTATTATCATTAATACTGTTTTCAACGGCCTTCCTGCCATCTGGAAGCAGAAACTACAGTTAAGTGCGTAATCATATTTATTTTTCAAGGTGCATAATCAATTCCCGGGTGGGAAAGTTGAGTTATTAATTGAAAACTATTACATGCTATCCAAAAGATCGGTTCTGCGCTGATGCCGGCCGCCTTCAAACTCTGTGTACAGCCACACATCCACGATCTCTATGGCAAGCTCCGGTTCAAGAATCCTCCCGCCCAGAGCCAGTATGTTGGCATTGTTGTGCTTTCTCGACATTTCAGCCATGAACAGGCT
>JAAYYM010000431.1 GCA_012515365.1 Clostridia bacterium | reverse complement strand
TATGATATCCGACATACTGCCATAAGGTAGGTACAAAAGCTGCTCCAAGTGCTGTTTCTACTTCGCCGAGCCAGATTTTTGCCAGATTGTCAAGCCCCATGCTTCGTAGCGCAACATTTAAAATACCGTATGAAGGATTGTATATTTTCAGCCATAACTGACCGATAACAACTGTCGAAATAAGAACCGGTGCAAAATATATCGAAAGGAAACCTCTCTCACCCTTTCTTCCCTTACCGAGAAGAAGTGCAAATCCAAGTGATATAGGCAGCTGAACAAACACTGAAAAAAATGCTAAAAGCAGTGAATTCCCCAAAGCCTTCTTAAATCCTATGGACTTACTGGTAAACAGTTCTCCATAATTTTCTAATCCAATAAATGTCTTTTCACCAAAGCCGTTCCAATCATATAAACTGTAATAACCTGATACAAAAACCGGTGCAACAAGTATCAAAAAGAAAAGAATAAGTGCTGGTAAAATGAACAGAATAATATTCATTTTATTACTATATAATTTCTTCATTGTGATCCCTTCCCAACTTATTGAAAAGTGGCCTCCGGACGACATCCATCCAGAGAGTCGTTGGAGGCCACTCTCAAACCTATTTCAGATCTGCATCTAATCCGTCTGCAAAACCTTTACCATCAATTGCTGAAGCATAAATCTGGCTGACATAATCCAGATAGATGTTAGCTTTATCAGCTGACAGGAAGTTGTCTCCAAACAGAACGTTCTCACTTGAATTCTGAACGATTTCAGCTACTGCTAATGTTAACGGGTTAAGTGAACTTGTGTCATAGTCAGGTGTCCATGCTGGAAGTCCATTACCATCCAAATAACCATATTGACAAATACTCCTTGAAAGCTCAAATGCACAGTCAGCTGCAAGTGCTGCATTTGGTGAGCTTGCTGAAACTGCAAGTGAATCATTCGCTCCACCGATCAGTTCGCCAAGTTTAGACTTAGAAGAATTGATAACCGGGAATTCAGCAACCTTTACGGTTTCGCCCATGCCTGCATTAGCAAAATCTGCACAGTTCCATGTTCCGTTAATGTAGAAAGCATATTTTCCTGCTTTGTAGTTCTCTTTGATTTCATTGTCCGAAAGAGCAATTCCTTCAGGATCAAAATACTGCTTGTCGATCATCTCCTGGAAGATGTCTACTGCATTTGTTAAATCTTCGTTGTTCCATGGAGCATCACCATTATACATATCCTTCAATGCAGCTGCTCCACAGCTCTTCTCAATAATAGATTCCAGATACTCTGTTACACACCATGTCTCTTTTCCTGAACATCCAAAAGGAATGATCCCTTCTGCCACAAGTGCATCGCAGCACTCGATCAGTTCGTCGTATGTAGCAGGTACTTCATCATATCCAACTTTTTTTAACAGTTCCATGTTGGTAAACATACCAACAACATTGAATGTGTTAGGTGAAGCATATTTTTTACCGTCAAATGTATGATTTCCCATCATTACCTCTGGTAATTGATCTGCATATTTTGCATATGCTTCGTCCATGCAGTATACACGGTCTGCTTCTACGAATTCTCTTAAGAATCCGCCACCCCATGTGTAGAAAATGTCAGGCATTTCATTTGCTGCCATAGCTGCTTTGATCTTAGTCTTATAATCCTGATTCTGAATTGCTTCCCATGTAAAGTTGATTTCAGGATGTGCTGCTTCAAAGTCAGCAATTGCTGCCTCATAAG
>JAAYYM010000430.1 GCA_012515365.1 Clostridia bacterium | reverse complement strand
TCATGATTGCACGTCGTCTCTTTTCTCCTACACCCGGTATATCATCTAAAATCGAGTGTACCTGCCCTTTACTCCTCAACGAACGGTGATATTCAATAGCAAACCGATGGGCTTCATCCTGAATTCTTGTGATCAGCTTAAATCCCTCGCTATTATGTGAAATAGGTATTTCTTCATTGTGAAAAAAGAGTCCTCTGGTTCTATGATTATCATCCTTTACCATTCCACATACCGGAATATCAAGCTTCAAAGAGGCAAGAACCGTCTCGGCAATGTTGACCTGTCCTTTACCACCATCCATCATGATCAGATCCGGAAACTTGGTAAACTTACCATATTGACTGCTCCTTTTCTGCTCCTCATACTCCTGCCGTTCTTTTATTCCATGTTCAAAACGTCTCAAAAGAACTTCCTGCATACTTGCATAATCATTTGGCCCTATCACAGATTTAATGCGAAATTTTCGATAGTCATTACGTTTGGGTTTTCCTTTTTCATAAACAACCATAGAACCTACTGATTCAAATCCACTGATATTAGAAATATCATATGCCTCCATACGACTGATTCCTTTTAAATTCAGCAAATCTTCAATTTCTCTGACTGCTCCATAGGTACGCGCATCTTCACGTTTGATTTTATCAATGTCCTGTTTCAAAACAATTTCTGCATTTTTCTCAGCAAGCTCAACTAGTTTTTCTTTTTTTCCTTTTTGCGGAACTGTGATATGCACCTTGTTCCCACGTTTTGAACTTAACCATTCCTCAATTAAGGTATGGTCATCGATTTCACAGGGTATAATGATTTCCTTGGGGATAAAAGGAGTTCCTGCATAAAACTGCATCACAAAGCTTTGAATAATAGCAGGAACCGGTTCTTCCTCTGAATTCTTCATATAAAAATGTTCACGTCCGATGATTTTACCATTACGGACAAAAAAAGTCTGTATAATTACGGATTTTTCATCCTGAGCCAATGCAATAATATCTCTATCTTCTCCCGGCTGATCTGTGATCTTCTGTTTTTGTGCTATCTGTTTGACGCTAAACAAAAGATCCCTATATTCCTTTGCCTTTTCAAAATCCAGTTCCTCAGAGGCCTGCATCATTTTCTGCTCAAGCTCAGATATAACAGGTTTGTAATCACCATTCAGAAATTCAACTACCTTTTGTACAGATTCTGCATACTGCGCTTTAGAAATCAGACCAAGGCAGGGTGCATCACATTGTCCGATATGATAATACAGACATGCCTTGTCATCCTTCTCTGCTAACGATTTTGAACAAGTACGTATTTTATAAAGCTTTTGCAGCAGATCAATTGTTTGTTTTACAGATGTTGAAGAGGTATAAGGACCATAATATTTAGCATTGTCTCTCTTTGCCTGGCGGACAAGCAGGATTCTGGGATAATCCTCATTGACGGTAACTTTGATATAAGGATAAGTCTTATCATCCTTTAGCATGGTATTATATTTTGGCTGATGTTCCTTGATCAGATTGTTTTCCAGAACAAGGGCTTCCATCTCCGAGTCAGTGACCACATATTCAAACCAGCGGATTTTCTTGACCATCTGCTGTATCTTTGCTGTTTTATTCGTACTTTCACGAAAATAAGAGCGAACACGATTATGCAGCTTAATTGCTTTTCCAACATAAATGATCGTGTCACTCTCATCATGCATGATGTACACACCTGGCTTATATGGCAGCTTTTTTAACTCTTCCTCTATATCAAACATACTTCTTCTCCGATTTTATAAATCTAAACGTTCTTAACTATTATAACAAACGAACAAACTAATGAAAAGAGGCTCATTGCAAAGCAACAAGCCCCTCCTCTGATTAGATATATGAAAGAAATTCTATATATCTTTAATTTACTTTGACTCTTTCTTTGTTGTTACATCAAAGATTACTGCTGCGAGCAGTACAAGTCCTTTTACAACTTTCTGCCAGTTAGAATCAACACCCATGATACTCATACCTAAGTTGATGATACCCATCAGAACAGCACCTACGATAACTCCAGGAACTGTACCAACTCCACCATATGCAGATGCACCACCGATGAAACAAGAACCAATTGCATCCATCTCGTAGTTCTGACCATATGTAGGCTGTGCGGATGTCATACGTGCGATGGTAAGCATACCTGCGATTGCTGATAAGAATCCCATATTCACATAAGCTCTGAAGTAAACCATTTTTGTGTTGATACCGGAAAGCTCTGTCGCTTTTTCATTACCGCCTACTGCGTAGAAGTAACGACCGATTGTCGTATTAGAAGTAATGTATCCATAAATCAAGACAATCAATAATACCCATACAAGAACTGTCGGAATACCTTTATATTTTGCAAGTTGGAAGAAGAACCAACATACAACTGCGCAGATCAAAACTGTCTTTATGATCATAGAAGGGAGAGCTTCTACCTGATAGCCTTTTTTAGTTTTGGTCATTCTGTCACGCAGCTGAACTATGATATAAACGATACAAATGATAATACCGGCAAGGAAACAGGTAATATTAAAGCCTTCATTTCCAAATAAATCAGGGAAGAAACAATCTGCACCACCACCAAACAGTTTAATAAATGTTTCTGATTTAAGTGATACGGTCATTCCCTGTAATACTACGTTTGATAAGCCTCGAAAGACTAGCATACCGGATAGCGTCGTGATAAACGGCGGTACCTTAACAAATGCGATCCAAAAGCCCTGCCATACACCAATCAATATACCGATGAGAATCATGGCAATGATGGCAACCCATACATTAACACCTTTGTTTTCCATTAATGATGCTCCAACGGCACCAACAAAACAAACAACTGAACCAACTGACAAATCAATGTTACCACCTGTTAAAATACATAGCAGCATACCTGTTGCAAGTACGAATACATATGCATTCTGTGAAATCAGATTACTAATGTTCTGTGGAAGCAGGATTTTACCACCTGTTTTCATTGCAAAGAACGTCGTAACCAGAATCAGTACGATAATCATTGTGTATTTCTTAACACCTTCCATTAATTTTGCCTTATCCATAGTTTACGCTCCTTTATTACTAGATTTTACAATATGCGACATAATGATTTCCTGGGTAGCTTCTTCACCTGACAATTCACCGACCATACGGCCTTCATTCATAATATAAATTCTGTCACACATACCTAGGATTTCCGGCAGCTCTGAAGAAATCATAATAACTGATTTTCCGGCTGCAACAAGATTATTAATAATACAGTAAATCTCATATTTTGCACCAACATCTATACCTCTTGTCGGTTCATCCAAAATCAGAATATCCGGATCCGCAAACATCCATTTTGCCAGAAGTACTTTCTGCTGATTTCCACCACTTAAGTTTCCGACATTCTGCTCTACTGTTGGACATTTTGTTTTCAGTTTCTCTTTATACTCGACTGCAACTTCATATTCCTTATCTTTATCAATAACCATATGACTGCTGACTGCATCCAGATTAGCCATCGTTGTATTGATCTTGATTGGATTGGATAAAATCAGTCCGTTACCTTTTCTGTCTTCTGTAACATAGGCAAGTTTATGACCAATTGCATCCCTTATGCTGTGCAAATGTACTTCTTTTCCATTAATCTTTAAATTTCCGCTAATGTTTGTTCCATAGCTCTTTCCAAAAATACTCATTGCAAGCTCTGTTCTGCCTGCTCCCATCAGTCCTGAAATACCAAGAACTTCTCCCTTACGAACGTTCATCGAAACATTATCGACCATCTTACGCTCTGTATAAACAGGATGATATACGTTCCAGTCAGTCACTTCCATACTGATATCACCGATATTTTTCTTTTCGCGTTTCGGGAAACGATCAGTTAAGTCACGACCAACCATTCCTTTGATAATACGTGCCTCTGAGACATCATCTGTTGTTTTGTTAAGTGTCTCAATTGTAGCACCATCACGGATAACTGTAATTTTATCTGCTACATAAGCAATCTCATTTAATTTATGAGAAATAATAATCGAAGTCATACCCTGTTTTTTAAATGCAAGCAACAGGTTTAATAAAGCCTGTGAATCATCTTCATTCAGTGATGATGTTGGCTCATCCAAAATCAAAAGTTTTGCATTTTTTGCAAGTGCTTTTGCTATTTCTACCAGCTGTTGTTTACCTACACCGATATCTTTAATCAGTGTTCTTGACGATTCGGAAAGTCCTACGGTTTTAAGCAGTTCATCTGCTCTACCGTATGTTTCAGTCCAGTCAATTGCTGCCTGCCTTCCACGTTCATTTCCAAGGAACATATTCTCGCCTATGGTCATATACGGAATCAAAGCCAGTTCCTGATGAATAATAACAATTCCTTTTTCTTCACTGTCTTTAATTTTAGAAAACTTACATATTTCTCCATTGTATATGATATCGCCTTCATATGTACCATATGGATAGATTCCGCTCAACACATTCATCAAAGTGGATTTTCCTGCACCATTTTCCCCAACCAATGCATGAATTTCTCCTTCTTCGACCTGTAGATTTACATTGTCAAGCGCTTTTACGCCCGGAAAGGTTTTGGTAATGTTTTTCATTTCCAATAATATGTTTGCCAATTGAATCCCTCCCAATATCTAATCAGATGAATACTTCTCTTTACATCCATACAGGCGGGCGATAAGCCCGCCTGTACGAATTAATAATTACTAAATCCTACTGTAAATCTGCTTCTGTGTAATATCCTGAATCAATTAACAATTCTTTGTAATTGTTCTTGTCAGCAAATAATGGCTCGCAAAGGTATGTAGGAATGATTCCTGTACCATTGTCATATGTTTTTTCATCATTTACAGGTGCTTCTCCACCTTTCATGATAGCGTCAACCAT
>JAAYYM010000429.1 GCA_012515365.1 Clostridia bacterium | reverse complement strand
GTCTAATATTCAGGGAATATCAACAGATATCAGTAGTATGTTTGCTAATTTATCTACAGAAAAAAGCGATACAACCGCTTCCAGCAGTTTTTTATTTGACTATGCCAGCATCAAAAATGGCAGCTATGGAAAACTGGTAAAAGCATATTATGCAAAGAACAGTGATACCGCAAAGAACACAGAAGAAATCAAGACTGAGAATAAGAATAACTCACAGGTCAAGGGAGATGCTGACGCGCTGAAAAGTGCAGCTGATGAACTGGTTGCGAGTGGCAGCAAATCTGTATTTAACCAGACAGATATCAAAGGGGAAGATGGAGTTACTAAAAAAGGATATGACTATGACGCTATCTATAAGTCAGTAAAGAAATTTGCTGATAAATATAATGATCTGGTTGGCTCTGCCGGTAATTCTGAATCTGATGCAGTATTAAGCAGAACGTTGTCTATGATCAAAAACACATCAAAGAATGAGAACCTTTTAGGTAAAGTCGGAATCACAATTGGTGAAGATAATAAACTGACTGTTGATGAAAAGAAGCTGAAAGCAGCAAGCATCAATGATTTGAAAGCCTTGTTTAGTGGAGCAGGATCCTATGCATATAGTATTTCCTCTTCTGCATCACTCATTGCTGACAAAGCAGCAAATGAGCTGGCGAAGGCAAACAGTTATAGTGCCAACGGAACATATTCTTATTCGAAAGAGGTTGGCAATCTTTACGATGGAACAATCTGATGTAAGTAATCAGAAGGGAAAAAACAAGAAATGAAATAATGAAAGCATTTCAAACGACTGTTTAGAGCAGCTGTTTGAGATGCTTTTTTTGCTGCAAAAAGACCGGCAGGCAGAATGATGCTTACATGAAATCCTATTTTCGAATTATAAGAGAAAAAGTATACAGCTTCAACAATATTATATGGAATATAATAATACTTGACAAATGTCATCATATTTCATAAGTCATTCGTGACATTTGACAATAGAGGATATATATGAATCTGTATAAAATATAAACAGAGTTTATGAATTTTTAATTTATTTCGAGGAGGGCATCATGAAAGGTAAGATCGAACAAAGAAAACAATGGATCAAAATTGCAGCGATTATTTTGGGCGTCGGAGCAGTTTTATTATGTTATGCAGGTTTTGTAAGCAGACCACAGAATTTTGCAGCACAGGAAGTTACATGTGGTGATTTGACAGAATCAATTGACGTTTCCGGAAAAGTTCACGGAGAAGATAAAAAAACTTATTATGCTACTGTAACAGCTCCAATCAGTCAAATCGATGTAGAAGCAGGAAACAGTGTATCAGCAAATGCTTTGATCGTTGCTTATGATACCTCTGATTTGGAAAAAAAGAATGAAGAGGCACTGCTTCAGGCTCAAGCAAGTGAAAGTGGTGTAAAAGCAGAGGTGACAAAGAGTAATCAGAATGCAGCACGATATGCAAAGGCAACTGCAGAGGAACAACTTTATCAATATCTGTATGCGGCATGGAGAAATGATTCAAACGGATTAACACAGCAACAGTATGTAGAAGAATATTATAGAAACTGTCAGAGCGACAGCATTCAGAAATCGATTGCAGAAAAGAGTCAGCAGGCAGCCCAAAAGAATGAGCGTCTTGCACAGATTGAAGACAAGGAATCAGAGGAATATAAAAAACTGATGCAGGAGGTTGCCGATCTAAATGTGTCTATTACCGGACTGCAAAAGGATGCAGCCAATCTGCCAAATGCAGCGATGACTCCGGAGGAGAAGGCTCATGCCACTTATAATGCGGATTTAATGGAAGATATCGCCCGTAACTGGACACAATCAACCACAACGGCCAATACCTATGAAAATCAGATCATGAATCAATACCAGAAGGATACCCTTGAGAAAAAGCATGAAATCGTAGCGCTTAGTGTATCAACGACAGAGGAAGACTTAAGAAATGCAGCAGCCGGAGTACAATCAGAGTTTGAGGGCATCATTACAGAGGTACTTGCTAAAGAAGGTGCTGTTGTTACAAAGGGAACCCCGCTCTTTACGGTAGAATCCACTGATGACATGAAGGTGGAAGTAGAGATTTCTAAATATGATATCGGGAAAGTACAAATCGGACAGAAAGCAGATATCCAGATCGCAGGGAAGAAATTCAGCGGAACTGTAGCCGATATTAAGAGACTGGCACAGGACGATTCTTCTGATAAAGCCAAGGTAAAAGCAGATGTTAAGATTGATCAGCCAAATGATTCTATCATACTTGGTATTGAATCAGATGTTGTGATCTATACTGCTGAAAAAGAGAGTACTATTATCATGCCGGCAACAGCTTTATACAGCGATGATCTGGGTGACTACTGTTATGCAATTGAGAATGGTATTGTTGTCAGAAAGGATCTTGAGACTGGTATTTCTACAAATGAATATGTTGAAATCATCAGTGGCCTGAAAACAGGCGATAGGGTCATTACAGATGCAGTGACGAATGATCAGCTTGGGAAAAAGGCGGTGACGAAATGACGCCATTAGTCAAGTTTGAACATGTGTCGAAGGAATATAAAAGCGGTGACCGCGTGTTTTATGCACTGAAAGATGCTAATTTCGAAATTATGCCGGGTGAGATGGTTGTAATACTTGGCCCATCAGGAGCAGGAAAAAGTACACTTTTAAATCTGCTTGGCGGGATGGACTCTGCCAGCAGCGGGAGCATATTGTTTGAGGATGTTGATCTGACTAGCTATAAGGATGATCAGCTGACAGAGTACAGAGCGAGAAATGTAGGCGTTGTATTTCAGTTTTATAATTTGATTCCTACCTTAACGGCATATGAAAATGTGGCGCTGATGAAGGATATCGAAAAGAATGTCATTGATCCGGAGGAAGCACTTAAGGCTGTCGGTCTGGGAGAACATATGCATCAGTTTCCCTCTCAGTTATCCGGAGGAGAGCAACAGAGGACTTCGATCGCTCGTGCAATTGCAAAGAATCCCAAACTGTTGCTTTGTGATGAGCCCACTGGTGCATTGGATACGAATACCGGACGTGATGTCCTGACTTTGCTTCAGAAAATGAGTCGTGAGAATAAAAGAACGGTTGTTATGGTTACACATAACAGTTTTTTTGCAGACATTGCGGATAAGGTTATACGTGTGAAGAATGGTGGCATTCAAGAGGTGACAATTAATGAGAATCCGAAGGATGCGGATGAGGTGACTTGGTAATGCTGAATCGAAAACTATGGAGAGACTTAAGAAAAAATTTCACACAGTTTGCTGCGATTTTTTTGATGGCTTTTCTTGGATTATGGATCTATGCAGGATTGGATGCAGAAAGTACAGGAGCATCTCACATAGCAGAGGCTTATTTTAAAACGTATAATTTGGCTGATCTGTGGGTAATGGGAAATGGTTTTTCACTTGATGAGCTCAAGACAATCGAACGGATACCGGGCGTCGAATCTGCAGAACGGCGTTTGGTGATAGATGGGAAACTACTGAAAACATCGGTTCTTCCTGATGGAATGATAGC
>JAAYYM010000428.1 GCA_012515365.1 Clostridia bacterium | reverse complement strand
CGGAACATCCCTAAGCACAGGCGCCAGTACAGATGATCCAAATCCTCCGACATCAAGCTTGATCAAAAAGCCAAGAATAGCAAGCCAGATCACAACGATAAAAAAAGTGATCAGAACAATAGAAAATGCTCCACCCTCATCATCACTCTCAAAAGAATCTACAGAAGCCTGTGGTGACAAATTCCGAATCGCTTTTTCTCCAGCGTCATCTTTATTCTTTTTACCAAAGAGCTTTTTCTTTTCTTTTTTCTGCTCTTCTACTTCTTCGTCTTCTAATTTTTCATCCAATGGCATATCTGATCCCTTATCCTTTACTCATTTCGTTTTGTTCCATATCGATAGCTGGTCAGTTCGTCTATTTCTTTACCTTCCTTCGCATTTTCTTCTAACATAAATGCTTCAAAGGCTTTTTCCTTCAGTTTTTCATGTGTCTTTCGTTCCTGCATCATAAGCTGCATATACTCACGCGCCGCCTCTACTTTGCGCATTGCAACACGTACCTGCAGTTCCTGCTCTTGAATCTTTTCCTTCATGAGCTCGATCGCAGCCTCTACTTCACGTATTTCCCGAAGCTTCAGTGTTTCACTCAAGAGTCTGGCATACGCCTCTTCATAATCTGCCTTTCTTTTTTTCAATGCTGCAAGCTTCTCTTCTTCCTCATTGAGGAGTCTGTTTGCGATGGCAAAGTCAAGCTTGGCCTGTTCTTCCAGCTTACTCTTGACATCCAGAATATTCTGCATGCGATAAAAAAATTTAGCCACTTACTTTACCCACACTCCTTTTTTATCGCAGTTATCTGACGATATCTTCTAAAAGTTTTAGCACCTCTTCAAACGTAAATTTCTCATCGACGCCCTGCATCAGGAACTGATTAACAGCATCTATTTTTTCGATCGCATAGTCAATATTAGGATTTGCTCCTGATTTATATGCACCAATATTGATCAAATCCTCTGCTTCCGTATAGGTTGCCAATACATTTTTAAGCTTTCCGGCGGCTGCCTTATGCTCCTTTGTAGCGATCTGAGACATCACACGCGATATGCTCTGCAAAACATCAATTGCCGGATAATGATTTTTATGCCCCAGCTTTCTGCTCAACATAATGTGTCCATCTAAAATACTACGTGCAGTATCTGTAATCGGCTCATTAAAATCATCTCCATCAACCAAGACAGTATATAATCCGGTGATTGAGCCCTTTGAAGAATTTCCTGCACGTTCCAGAAGTTTTGGCATTTCCGCATAAACGCTCGGTGGATACCCTCTTGTAACCGGTGGTTCCCCACTTGCAAGACCGATCTCTCGCTGTGCCATAGAAAAACGTGTCAGGGAGTCCATCATAAACAGGACATCTTTTCCCTGATCACGAAAATATTCTGCGATTGCTGTTGCTGTTTTAGCTGCCTTATTTCTCAAAATAGCCGGTTTGTCTGAGGTGGCTACGACCACTACCGATCGTCTCATACCTTCCTCACCAAGATCACGCTCTATAAATTCACGTACCTCTCTTCCACGCTCACCGATTAATGCAATGACATTAATGTCCGCCTTTGTGTTACGTGCAAACATGCCAAGTAAAGTACTCTTGCCTACACCGGATCCTGCAAAAATTCCAATACGTTGTCCTTTTCCGATCGTAATCAGACCATCCACTGCCTTTACTCCAAGTGGCAGTACAGAGTCAATAATCTCGCGCTCCATTGGATCTGGTGGCGGTGCCTCAACAGAGTAGGCATTTCCGACAAACATAAGCTGTTGCCCGTCAGTTGGTCTGCCAAGACCATCGACTGTTTTTCCAAGCAGCTGATCTCCCACTTGTACAGATAAAGGATATCCCAGATTTTCCACTTTACATCCAAGTGCAATTCCAACGGTATCCTCATACGGCATTAATAATGTTTTATTGTCTTTGAACCCTACTACCTCTGCCATGATCGTATGATTGTCTTCTGTCGTTATCTGGCACAAGTCACTCATTTTTGCATCAGGTCCCATGGATTCAATTGTCAGTCCGACTACATTGATGACCTTTCCTAATTTCTTAAAATAGGTCTTCTCCTCTGCCTGCCGGTACTTATCAAAATTAATCATATGTTATTCCTTTGTGTAGGAAAGAAGCTTTAATTCCTTAGTCAGTCCTGCCAGCTGTGTACCGATGCCACAATCAAAGATCCCGCCTCCGGTCTCGATCATGCATTGCCCCGGTTCTAATGTCACATCCTCGATAATTTCAACATTTCCTGTATGTCCGATACCTGATAAAAGTTCTTTTTTCTGCATACTTACATAGCCATAGTCTTCCTTTGATATATGCACCAAAAAGTCTTTGCTTCCTTCAATTTTTCTGATAGCATCCTGTAGTAAAAAGAAAACAATATCCTTGTTTTCTCCAAATCTGATATGAAAAACATGTTCATAGATCTCTGTTAATGTATCTACGAACAATGGTTCAAGCGTACTCAGCTTTTCTTCATATTCTGTTTCAAGTTCCTTTGCACGCTCATTCAGCTGACGTTCCATTTGTGCATTTTTCTGAAGCCCTTCTGTATATCCTGTTCCGTTTCCTTCCTGATATCCCTCTTTATATGCTTCTTCTCGGACAGACGCGGCCTGTTCATTGGCTTGTCTTATGATTTCTTCCGCCTGGCTTTTTGCATCATTTATCATCTGATCCGCTTTTATCTGTGCATCCTTAAGCATTTCTTCTGCCGCAGCTGCATGTGCCATGCTTGCTGTATCCTGTGAATCTTCATCATTTAACAGCTGCTCGACCTGATCTGCTTCTAGTCCGACCGTAAAGTTTTCATTAAACTCTACTGTTTTAGCCTGTTCTACATTACGCATCAGATTCTGAATTTTTTCTTCGATCAGTTTATTAGAATCAATTACGCGTGCCTCGGTATCTGCGTTATAAGTCACGAAGCCGCCTTTTACTAGATTATTAGACAACGATCTCGTCACCTCCGCCTCTGGAAATTACGATTTCGGCAGAATCCTCGAGACGTCTGATTGTATTAACGATCTTCTGTTGTGCTTCTTCAACATCCTTCATACGTACAGGTCCCATGAAATCCATATCTTCCTTGATCATAACTGCAAGACGTTTCGATAAATTGTTAAATACTGCATTCTGTACCTGCTCATTCGCAGATTTCAGTGCCAGAGCCAGATCTCCGTTATCTACATCACGAAGTACTCTCTGGATCGCACGATCATCAAGCAGAAGGATGTCTTCAAATACAAACATCTTCTTCCTGATTTCATCAGCCAGTTCAGGCTCGTCGATTTCCAGTGTTTCCATAATATGTTTTTCTGTACTTCGGTCAACTGTATTCAGGATTTCTACAACAGCATCAACACCACCGATGATCGTGTAATCCTGATTAACAAGAGATGACAGTTTTGACTCCAATACTTTTTCTACTTCCTTAATGACTTCCGGTGAAGTACGATCCATCATTGCGACACGTTTTGCTACATCTGCCTGTCTGTCAGGCGGCAGTGCCGATACAATCGAGGCAGCCTGCGCCGGATTCAGGTATGCCAAAATAAGAGCAATCGTCTGAGGATGCTCATCCTGAATAAAGTTAAACAGCTGTGATGCTTCTGTTTTTCTGACAAATTCGAATGGCTTCACCTGCAAAGATGCAGTCAGTTTTCCAATGACATCCAATGCCTTGTCGGCACCAAGCGCTTTTTCAAGAAGTTCCTTCGCATATCCGATACCACCCTCAGCAATGTACTGCTGTGCAAGGCAGATCTCGTAAAATTCATCCAGAATTGTCTCCTTGAGCTGTGGAGTCACACTTCTGGTATTTGCTATTTCCAATGTCAGTTCTTCGATTTCTTCTTCTTTCAGATGTTTAAAAATCGAAGCAGAACGTTCGGGTCCTAATGTTATCAACAAAACTGCAGCTTTCTGAATTCCCGATATATTCGAATCCATTGCATTTCTTGCCATATTGATCAAGCCCCCCATTCATCATTCAGCCAGTTTCGCAGCAATGCAGCAGCTGCTTCTGGGTTATCGTCTACGAATTTTTCGATCATAACGCGCGTCTCTGACTTCGCATCCAGATCAATATCTTCAATTGCAGAATGTTCCTGTGTCGATGCCAGCAGACTTTCAACAGAAAGCTCTTCCTGTGGCTCTTCTTCTGCTTTTTCTTTCTTCATTCCGCTAAATATAACAAATCCAAGCAGACCAAGGATCAGTATGATCAGAATAATTGGTAAAATGTCTTGTGCAGATACTGCACCATCTTCCTTTTCCTGAAAGATCGGTACATTATATGCAACCATTGAAATACGCTCAACAGGAATACCTGTTGCATTTGAAACGAGTGCCAGCATTTCAGCGTCGACAGTCAGCTTTACCTTTTCACTGTTGGCAGCCACAAATTCATCAAATGAAATCCCATCAAGTAGTCCCTGTGCCCTTAGCTCCGTTTCTTTATATATCACATAATGAGACGCCGTAACCGCAATGGATGACTCATCATATTGGATGCTTCCCGGAGGAATCTGAGTGCTGATAATTTCCTCATTTGGCAGATAATCTCTTGATTCTTCTACAACTGTAGAGGAAGTTGTTGCATTATCTTCAATTACATAAGTATTCTCTTCTGTATTGGTATCTGTTCCCGGAACACCGCCTGTACCGCCGGTGGACTCTGACTCATATGTATTTTCATGTGAAAGAACACCCTGACTTTGTCCATCTGCAGGGGTATAATTATGATTGGTATGATCGGTAGCAGAGAAATCCATGATCAGATTAGGGGCAACTTTTACTTCTTCATATAAGTTTGTCCCAAGCAAAACCTGAATAACTTCCTGTTTTACCAGACGCTCTGCTTCTTTTTTTAGTGCCAGCTGATTAGATGCATTGACAGACCCAGCCGCATTTTCAGCAGAATCACTTCCTGAGAACAAGAGGTTACCGGCTGTATCAATGATCGTTATGTTATCTGTCGTGCTGTTACCTAATGCAGTTGCTATAGATTTGGCATAATTTTCTGCCACACCCGGCTGCAATTCTGTGTTTAATTCAAGCATAACACTTGCGAATGCTTCCTCTTCTTTTGCAAGCAGTGTTCCATCATTATCCGGAAGTGTAAATGTCACATAAGCAGCATCAATCGGCTCTTGAGCCTTTAGCTGCGTTTCCATCAGGGATTCCATATACAGTTTATACCGCTTGGTCTTATCTGTTTCTGTTGCTGAGAATCCACCTGCAAGTGCATTTTCAATGCTGTAACTGTCTGCCGGAATATTATTGGCGCCTAACAGAAGTGTTGCTCTTGACAAGTCCTTTTTTAAGACATAAATAATAAGCCCATCATCTGTTGTGTTGTATTCAATGGAATCTCCAGTTAACAGTTCAGTGATTTGAGAGGCTTCTTTTGTGGATCCACAGGTAATGAGAGTCTCATACTGTGGTCTTGTCAATATGGTAACCAGTATCGCCAGTGTTAAAGCCACACCGGCAATCACAGATATAATAATGGTCTTTTGCTTCGCGTTAAATTTATTCCACCACTCTAATGCCTTTTGTGGTAGTTCCCGCAGTCTGTCAAGCATGTCTTTCGTACTCCTCGCAAATTAATACTTTTTTGTACTTCCTATACTTGGATCTGCATAATTTCTTTGTATGCTTCGATGAACTTATCGCGCAGTGCAACCGTATAGGATAAAGCTGTAGATGCTTTCGCCGCTGCGATCGACAGATCATGTGTATTCTCTGATAATCCCATGGCAAATTTGATCTGCTCTTCCTCTGAGTTGTTTAGCAGACTGTTTGTATCTGATATATTGCTCATAGCTGAATCCAGTAAGGATCCAAAGCTTTCATCTCTAACTTTAGTGGAAGTTGCAGCATGAGAAGCTGCTTCCTTTACAATGTCTGAACTGACATTATACAGTGATGTAATATCCATGACTCATTTCTCCCTTACCCGGTTTTAAGCCGGTAGTACTTATTGTCCGTTTCCTATTTCAAGACCTTTCATAGCGATCGTCTTGCTCGCTGTAAATGCGGTTGCATTAGCTTCATAGGCTCTGGATGAATCAATCATATTTGTCATCTCAGTTACGATATTTACGTTTGGATACCATACGTATCCATCGGCATCTGCATCCGGATGTGATGGATCATATGCTTTGATTAAATCTGTAGTTTCATCCTCATACACACCGCTCACTTTCACGCCGTCACCGGTTCTCTCTCCACCACCGTTAACGCGTGAAAACACCTGTCCAAACGCTTCTCTTGTATCTTCCTTTTCAGTAAATGTAACGATCTTACGTCTGTAAGGTGTTCCATCTGCTGTTCTTGTTGTATTTGCATTTGCTACGTTCTGTGAAATAATATCCATTCGAAACCGCTCTGCGGTCATACCTGATGCATTCACGCCAAATGTATTAAAAATACTCATGTTTCATCTTCTCCTCTCCGGATCCGTTTCTGCTTCGCTTACACGTTTCTTACTTCATTACGCTTTTCAACTCTGAAAACTTACCATTGATGCTCTGGATCAACGCATTGTATTTGATCTGGTTAGATGCCAGCTCCACATTTTCATTATCAATATCTACATTATTACCATCCAGACGATACGAGAAATCAGCAGAATCAGTATAGACTCTCGCATCCAGCCTTTTCAGATTAACACTGTCAATCTTATCATCCAGACTTTCATATTTATTGGCTCTGAGTGCCTGCTGTAATTCAGCCTCAAATGAAACATCCTGACGCTTATACTCCGGGGTATTTACATTTGCTATGTTATTGGAAATCACTTCATTTCTAAGCCATGAAGCATCTGCTGCCTTATCTAAGACATCAATGTAATTAAAAACTCCTGAATCAAACATAAATCATCACCTACCTTTCTCTATTATAAATTATTTATAAAAAAACACAAGAACTTTCTTAGCAGATCAAAAAGAAGGTCAAAAAAGGATTTATGCGTAATATAGCTACGTATAAATCCTTTTATGGTATTGCAAGTCCCTTTGCAACTCTATTTTTTCGTATTTTTCATTATTTCAATTTCCTGAAAGATAACAGGATTTAATACCTTAATATAGGTTCCCTTCATTCCGGATGAGCGGGATTCAATGACGCCGGCGCTTTCAAATTTACGAAGTGCATTGACAATCACTGATCTGGTAATGCCTACTCTGTCTGCAATTTTGCTGGCAACCAGAATTCCTTCGTTTCCATCTAACTCATCAAAAATATGTGTAATGGCTTCCATTTCTGAAAACGACAAGGTGCTGATGGCTGACTTTACAACTTGAAGTTTTCTTGATTCTTCTGCACTCTCTTCATTGACTGCACGCATCATCTCAAGTCCTACAACAGTTGCACCATACTCACATAAGATAATATCATCTATGATATACTGATCTTCTACTTTATAGATAAATAAGGTACCAAGTCTTTCTCCTGCGATATCAATCGGAGCAATGATTGCCTGAAACCGATTCACACCATCTGATTCAAAGCCAAGCGTTTCAAGATTTACATTTTCTTTCGTCGACAGAACACCGAGTAATCGTTCATTCAGCATATGATCGATGATTCCTCCGATCTCATACTTTAAGAGTTCATCGATTTCTCCGATTCCTTTATAAGAGCCAGTGCCTAAGATCTTACCTTTTTTACTGATCACAAGTACATTGGACCGCATGATTTCTTTCAGTACTTCACAAATATCGTTGAAGACAACTTTGCTTGAATTGTTATTATGTAATAGCTTATTGATCTTCCTTGTTTTATCTAACAACTGTACACTGCTCACCTAAGGCACCTCCTTAATAAATCCTTAACGCATTCTTAATATATAGTAGCATAAAAAAACGTGAAAATCAATTGTTTTCACGTTTATTTTACGAAAATTCTAACAGCTTAGATATATTTTCACACTATTTCTCTTGTTTTTCAACAACATTGCCACAGGCCTCATTGATGCAGAGCAGTTTGTTACCTTTTTCAACCAGCATTCCGCCACATTTCGGGCATGTTTCACTAACTGGTTTCTGCCATGACATAAATTCACACTCGCTGCCACTTTCGCATCCGTAAAATTTACGTCCTTTTTTTGTCTTTCTGAGTATGATCTCTTTTCCGCATTTCGGGCATTTTACCCCGATTTTTTCAAGGTAAGGCTTTGTATTTCTGCAGTCTGGAAATCCCGGGCATGCTAAGAATTTTCCATGAGGGCCATATTTGATAACCATATTTTTGCCACACACATCACAGACTTCATCTGATACTTCGTCAGGTATATCAACCTTCGAAAGATCCTTCTCTGCCTGAAGGACTGCCTCATCCAGATCCGGATAGAAATTGCTGATGATTGTTTTCCATTTCACGGCGCCCTCTTCTACCTTGTCAAGAAGAAGCTCCATATTAGAGGTAAACTGCATATCAACAATACTAGGAAATGCATCCTTCATCATTTTATTAACCACTTCACCAAGCTCTGTTACATACAGATTTTTGTTTTCCTTGATGATATAACGTCTGCCAAGGATCGTTGTGATCGTCGGTGAATACGTACTTGGGCGTCCGATTCCAAGCTCTTCAAGTGCCTTTACAAGTGATGCCTCTGTATAATGTGCAGGTGGCTGTGTAAAATGCTGTTTATCTTCAAAAGCTTCTAAAGTAAGCTTTGTATCCTTTGTGATTCCATTCAGCAGAACTGTGCTGCTATCCTTTTCTTCCTCTTCATCTGTGTAGGCGGTACGAAAACCTTCAAATACACATTTACTTGTGGAAATTGAAAATCTATATCCGTTTCCATCGATTTTGACAGCCATAGTTTCAAACTTTGCTTCTGTCATACGGCTGGCTGTAAAGCGTTTCCAAATCAATGTATATAATCTAAGCTGGTCTCTGGAGAGTGATTCCTTAAGCTGCTGCGGTGTCCTTGTAATATCTGTCGGTCTGATTGCTTCATGGGCATCCTGAATTTTCTTCCCATCCTTTTTTGCCTGTGAAGGTACTGCTGCATATGCCTCTCCATACTGTCCTGTGATGTAGTCCTTTGCTGCTGTTGCAGCTTCGTCAGCTACACGTGTAGAATCTGTACGTAGATATGTGATGATACCGACTGTTCCGTTTCCTTTAAT
>JAAYYM010000056.1 GCA_012515365.1 Clostridia bacterium | reverse complement strand
GATGCAATGGTTGAGTGAAACAGCTCGTCTGTAATTGGTTTCTGCTCTTTTGCTTCTTTATGAGGCTCCAGTTTACTCAGGGTGTCCCTTAGCTCTTCTATCATAGAGGAATACGCCTGTAGGAACTGATAATGATGACTCTTAATAAAATTAATATTACCATCCTTACCGGCAAACTCAAGCTCCTTGGCTGCTTCAGACAAACTATCTGCGCCTATACTCTTTGATGCGCTCTTCACACCATGTACTTCTGTGGAATAATCTTTGAGATTCTCACTCTCGAAAGCAACACAGATACGTTCTACAACATCCTTTGAAGATCTCACATAGACCTTGATAACCTCCTTCATGATCGAACAGTCATTATCGCATCGGTCAAGTGCCTCATGGATGTTAAGATTCGGAACTTCCTCAAATAATCGGATAAATTCTGCATTTCCTTTATCTGTTACATCTGCATTTATGGAATCAGCATCTGTTTCATCAAATTGATGCTGCTCATCATAAGCCGCCTTATCCAGTTGTTTTGTCTTTGCAATCCACTTATGCATGATCTGTCCCAGACGTTTGATCTCGATCGGTTTGGATAAGAAATCATCAAATCCATTTTCTAAAAACATCTCCTGCACGCCCTTAATTGCATTTGCAGTAAGAGCAACGATCGGAACCTCTTTTAGATAAGGATCCTCACTCTCCCTGATTCTATGTACCAGTTCTACACCATCCATGCCCGGCATCATATGATCCACAAACAGGATATCAAAGTCTTTCTCTGTCTGTAACAGATCCAGTGTTTCCTGTCCGCCTCCAACTGTAACAATGCCAACTTTGTACTGTGCTAACAGTCCCTCTGCTACTTTTAGGTTTGCCAGATTATCATCGACAACAAGAACCTTTGCATCCGGTGCATAGAAACGTGAAATGACAGACTTTTTATAGAGTACCGCACGCATATCTTCGCCATTTAACAGCGGAATCACCGAATATAACGAAATCGGCTTATGCATATACTGTACCTTATTACTTTCAGACATATTCAACATCACATCATTGATATCAGCCATTGAAATCCATGTAATATGTTTCGTTGACTCAAACAATGGGGCAAGTGTCGCGTGTGCTTTTATATAGTCAAAGAACACAAAGATCTGTTCTTCATCTTTTACTTCTGTATCGATTTCAGCTAATGTTTCCAGCAGATGGTACCGCACTCCGATGGCTTCAAACAATCTGACCATTCCTCGTTTATAATATTCATTTTCCTCGTAGATATAAACCAGTTTTTTAGATGGCTCTATGAGTGAATTGCGGTAAGGAGTCCTGCTTCTTACGCCTTGTTCAATTTCAACAAAAAAGGTCGTTCCACAGCCATACGCGCTTTCAAGTGAAATCGTACCGTTCATTTTACGAATCAGCTGTGAAGTGATCGCCAGTCCCAGACCGGTTCCTTCGATGTTTTTATTTCGTTCCATATCAAGCTGCGTAAATGCAGTAAAAAGCTTTGATTTATCCTCTTCCTTAATGCCCATTCCACTGTCTGATACGAAGAACTTAAGGATCATCTTGTCTTCCGCTGTCATCCGGTAGTCAAAAGATAAGAGGATCTGCCCCTTTTGCGTAAACTTAACCGCATTTGTAAGCAGATTTAGCATGATCTGCTGTACCCTGACATCATCACCATATAGTACAACGGGCATATCAGGATTCATTTCTACAATAAACGCAATATCTTTTTCATCAATTCTTGTATTGACAACATTTTGGATATCATTCATTTGTGATACAAGATTATACTCCTGTTCGATCAGATCCATCTTGCCGGCTTCGATCTTGGAGAAATCCAGAATATCGTTAATGATATTTAACAGATTATCTGATGCGCTCTTGATGGTATTAACATACTCTGCACCAAGAGGAGAAAGTGGGGTCTGCATCAACAATTCTGACATACCGCAGATCGCATTCATCGGTGTTCTGATTTCATGACTCATGTTGGCAAGAAAGTCTGCCTTTGCCTTTGATGCCGCCTCTGCATCTACTTTTTTAATCTCAACTACACGAAGCAGATCGTTATTACTTTGTACCTTCTGTCTGGTATGACGCTCTGTTGTTTTGTTCCAGCTGATCAAAACCATCAGAATGATCTGTCCCAAAAACAATGCAAAGATCTGCAGCAGATTGGTTTCTGTAAAACTAGTCTGATGCAGTGAAAAATATAAAAAGTACAGAATTCCGGTATAAATGAGCATAAATCTGCTGACAGCTATTGACTGATACAGCGATACCAGACAGGCAACCATCAGTAACTCGACCTGTAGCACATATTCATTGCCTATCAGATAACTGTAAAAGGTAAGTACGAACGTTAAAAATACGGAGACGACCATTCCCTGTGTTTTCGAGGAAACCTTTTTATGATAAGTCAGAATCACTAATATAATGGCTGTTATCACTAAAAAGATAGATACAATGATCGATATTTTGATATGCTTTTGAAATACAATAATATAAAGCAAAACAAATATGTATACAAACAATATCAGTTTTTCTATTTGTTTTTTTCTTTTTTCGCCCATTCGTATCCACCTCAGTTTTGTAAAATAGAAACAGAAGTCAGTTTATGCCTCTTCTGCCTTGGTTTGTGGTTCCGCTATTTTAATACACAACTCTTCAAGCTGCTTATCTTCTACTACGTCCGGTGCATTAGAAAGCAGACAGGAAGCATCCTTTACTTTCGGGAATGCCATTACCTCTCGGATACTCTCAGCTCCTACCATTAACATAACCAGTCTGTCAAGACCAAAAGCCAGTCCG
>JAAYYM010000427.1 GCA_012515365.1 Clostridia bacterium | reverse complement strand
TGCCGGGGTGTTTCGATCCATGGTGCTTTCTATTATTGCGATCTCTTCAGGGGAATAAACAGTAGGCTGCGGCATGTGTTTGTTGCGGTGTGGGATAAGTTTAGAGTAATTGTGCTCTAAACGACCATTTTCAAAAAGGAACCGCAAAAATGGACCTATACGTTCCCAGTATCTCGTGTAACCCAGTGATAAAAATGCTGACTGAACAAGTTTACCGGTTATCTCATCAGTTTTTTTGCAGCCAAGATCAGCGAGCCTTTTTAAAAACCTGCCACAGATCCACCTTTTATAACGGAGTGTGGTCTGTCTGTTCCCATTATCTTCACAACAGGCAGTATACGCATCCAGAGATTTCATAAGATCGTCCGGAAGCTCGACTATGACGGATTTATATGTCCATAGCGCCTCCCTGCCATCCATGCCCTGAAGCAGTCGGTTTAATTTACCCACGATATTTTTTGCACGGGAAACCCGTGATGGGCATACGTGAAGGTCCTGTTCACAATACCTGATTAACAGCTCACCAATTTCAGGAGTGTATTCCTCAAGGCCATTCTCTGTCATATACGTTGAGAACGCTTTAAGGATGAAACTCATGTCTTTGGCAGTACTTTTACTGTACGATTCAGACTTGATCAGCTCATACAGATGTGCTGATAAGTCACTAAAAGTAACTTGATTTTGCATTTAAAAAACCTCCTCTGTATATTTGATATTTGCACCGAACTGGCACAACTTCATTATACAGAAAGGTTTCAATACACTACCGTTATTCGAGAAGAAATGCAAAAAGTCTTTTGTTTTGGGATGTTGGCATAACTCCTTGAATAACGGAACTCACTTAATAAACAAAGCCGGGCGAAGAAACATTGTGATTACGTAGAGTAAGTTTACGGGCAGATTGTGAAAACAATCTGCCCGTCATTCGTTTTGCAGAGGTTTTGACAGACAATATGCCAATGACAGGCAGTACAGGGCCGAATTTTACAGCTTACCCAATCCGCATAGTACAACGCTTCGCATTATGCTCGCAATCTTACTGATAAATTGGAATTTATAGAACATACTTGTACTATTTTATGTGATCATTATTCCTGCTCCAAACGCTCAAGAATACGCAGACATAAGTAGGTTAAATATGGGGACTGAAATTTCTTTTGGCCAAAATCCCAAGCCTTCAATTTTTGGTATGTTGATTCAGGGATAAAAAAGCCATCCTCATCCTGCTTACTTCTAATCAGTGCAATCATTTCCATAAAGCGCGGATCATGTTGTATGAACTTGTATTTACTTAGAACACCAGCCACACTCACGATATCATACCAACATGATGGGGCTTTCAGCTTACGGAAATCCGTACCCATGTAAAACATATATGGATGTTGCTCAAGGCTATTTTGCCAAAGAGACAAAAGCGCCTCTACCGAGGTAATAGCGGCTGAAGTATTCCTGTATTCCGGAATATGTGACAGCAGATCAGCCATGATCAGCGTCGCATAAGGACAGCAATCATCCTTCCTGCCTGGGCCTCGAAACTTTCCAAGCTCCTGAGAAACGGCACACGGAAATCCATTCTCCCGACTGAACGAAACTAGATAGTCAACACCGGGCTTGATATATTTGGAGTAATCCATGCCTACCTTTAAAAGAACAAGCAATAGCAGCGGCGCATCGCACAGGCACCAACTGAACACATCCACACCTGCTCCGCCATAATGCTTCGGGATATTTGTCAGTGACTGATAAACACCGTTGTTATCCTGATGTTTCAGAATTTCATTCACTGCCGCTTTGATTTCCGGGATATCCGTGTCAAATCCGAGATCCAATAAAAACCGTAGACTATGTATCGGTAAGACTGGATTTTTA
>JAAYYM010000426.1 GCA_012515365.1 Clostridia bacterium | reverse complement strand
TTATGAATCCATATTAAAAATCATTTTCCATGTTCCATTTACTTGTTCCCATGTAGATGTAACATGGAATTTTCCTTCTAAATCTTTGTTTCTTTCTTGATCAGAAACCTCTGTTGCAACCACATAATGAATCTGACATATTTCATCAGATTCATAAATCACTTCATAATCAGATAATTCATAGGCAGCGATGTCAAAATTTTTGATAAATTCTGCATAGTCTTTTCCAGTACATCGATATCCACCGCATACCATAACCGCGTCTTCTCTCACTAAGCTTAGAAATGCCGTTACATCTCAATTCTTTGCGGCTTCCCAAATACCAATTTCTTTTTCTTTTAGATCCATGATTTCTCCTCCTAAATATCTTTTGCACTTCGTATGTGACAGCTTGGTCTTCCCTTTACCGTAACTGCATCGTTTTTGCAGACTGCACCACAATGCATACAAAAATCACAATGGTTTAAATGAACCGGGAACTCGTCCATACGAATGTTATTAACTGGACATTCTTTTACACATAAACCACATTTTGTGCACTTAGCCGGATCCGCTATAAGCTTATTGAACATACGCATGGTCACCCAAGGCAACACTGTGTCTCTCGACAAGAAAGAGACAAACGCAGAACCCTTTAGATGTTCTTCCCATACTTCCTTCTGATTAATGAAGTCCTGCGCAAACTGCTCTGCTTTACTAATTGCAGCAGGCATGCGTTCAGATGTCGTATCTGAACCAAGCAGCATATTATTGGGCATACTGATTTCAATAATTCCTTTCGGCTGATAGTTCTTTTTCTCCAACACTTTTTTTAGGGGCCAAATAATGGAAGCAGATTCATTCATGGTTAAAACAACATGAATTGGATCTTGATTTCCGTCAGGAAGAGAATTTATGTACTTCCAAATATAAGGAGACACCGACTGTGAATTGATTGGGAATGCCAGCAGCAGCTCTCTCCCTTTTTCATGTGTATATGGTTCTCGTTCTGATTTCATACATACTTCCATGTTATTTTCTCGCAAGATACTCGTAATTTTATCAATTACGAGTCTGGTATTTCCTGTTCCCGAGAAACAAATTACATCTATTTTTCTATTTGTTTGTGTCATTATGTTCGACTTCCTTTCTTTTGTTTAATAAGACCAAAACTTCATTACACCATTCATCATAGGCGGCCCATACCTTTTGCCCAAACAGCAATACCATCAATATTTCCGGATGGTTGTCATGTAAATCCATATGTGCCTCCAGATCCTTTTGAAACAACGCAAACATCTCCTGCTGCTGTTTGTGACTGCGTTGAAACTCCTCAATATGTGCTATCATAGCGTCTGCACTTTCCTGATTTGAAAAATAGAGTTTTAGCAACAGCTCGTAACGGATCATTTCTTTTTCCACAGGGGAAAGAAGCCATTCCTTTAATGCCTGCCCCCCTTTTGTAGTGATTTCATATTTACATCTGTTCCTCGGTGCCGAATCATCTTCATCAATCACTTTTTTAATCAAGCCCTCATTGCACATACGATTTAATTCCGGATAAATCTGTCCATAGCTTTCACTCCAGAAATAAGAAAACCGCATATCAACTATCTTCTTGATTTCATAGCCCGAAAGTGGCGATTCATTCAACAATCCTAATATCAGGTATCTGGTTCGGTTACTGCTTTTCATATTACACGTCCCATCACATTGTATCTGTTAGATATATCTTTTAGATATATAGTATCTACTTTTTCCTTTCGTGTCAAATTACTTTTGTCACAAGTTTCATATTATTTTATTTTCTGCGCATACTAACAGTGAAAGGATGGTGTCAATATGGATATCAAAAGTAAAAACAATATAAAATCAACAAGCTCAAATGATGAAACAACGCAGCGTATCATCATCACACCTGATGATTCTGAACCTGTAGAACCTCTTCCCGAAACAACCAGACCAAGAAAAGACGGACCTGGCGGAGAATAGAATAAGGAGCATTTTATGAAATCAACAATTAAAAAAAATCAATCAATCAAAACCATGCCTGACGGAGTCTGGGAATCCAGTAGACCTAAGAAAGAGAAACCGACAACAACTCCATTATCAGATCTGCAGGGGAATGGGTATATCAAGAAAAAAACGCAATAATCTCTTACATCTTCATTTCCTTCCTTTAGTCCCAACAGCCTCCTATTGTATGCGCCTAGCCGGTTTGTTATAATTCACTCAGTGCTTAGCTAACACAATACAAGATAAGGAGGACGAAACTATGTGTTTTAATTTCAATAGCTGTTCCGAGTTATTTAGGTACATTTGCAGCATGTTTGGCTGTTAATCAGATCCGGATTTCCGGTGATATAAAAAAAGCAGGAGTTCCTGCTTTTTTTATTGTTCTCAAATTGTTTTTCTTGCTAATTTATCATTCTATGGTAGACTATTTTTATGGAGGTGGGAATTTGAAAATTACAATCAATGTTGAGGAAACAACAAAGGAAACTGAAATAAACATAAACTGCAGTCACTTGACTCCGGAAGTTGAAAACATGATTGCCATGCTCCGTATGATTAACCAGCAGCTTTCTGTTGTGAAGGATGATGAGAACTATTTGATTGACGTAAATCAGATTTCTTACATAGAAGCTCTTGAACGAAAAACTTTTGTATATACAGAAGATGCCGTTTACGAATCCAAACTGAAACTATATGAAATGGAAGAGCGTCTTTGTAGAAGTGGTTTTTTTCGAATCAGCAAATCTTGTCTTGTCCGTCTGAATTTTATTAAATCGATTCGAAATGACATTGAAAGAAGACTTCGTCTGACTTTAAAAAATGGCGAACAAATCATAGCATCCAGACAGTATGCTGATGAAATCAAAAAGAGACTGGGGGTAATATCATGACAAAAGAACATTCTATACTCGATTATCTTTCACAGATCATTCTGATCTGGGGTATTTCCATATTGAGCCTTTGCCTCTTCTGCGCGGTATTTGGAGAAACAGCATTGGAGTATTCTTCCATATTTATATTAGCTACGTCCGGAATTCCCATTTCCACATGTATGCAGTTCCTTTTGATGTCATTCGTAATTGTTTCACTACGATGGTTGTTTTTTACAGACCGGCTGTTCAAAAAACTAACAATCCTGATGCGAAGCATTCTTCTCTTTCTTTTTATCATTGTATTTATATCTATCTTCGCAATTATATTCAAATGGTTTCCGGTCAATGAACTTCTTCCCTGGCTTTTGTTTTTAATCTGCTTTTTTGTCTATTCTTCAATTAGTGTAATCATCTCTGTTTATAAAGACAAATCCGATAATGACAAAATGCAGGCCGCTTTGGATCAGCTTAAAAAGGAAGAAGCCCCGCACTAATCCTTGAATAATGCATTCATTTTTTTCTTAATTCTCTCCCTATCTTCGGAATTATCAAGCAGGATATATGTGCCTTCCTGAGACTCTATTTTGCTACCCTCTATACATCCTGATGGTAATTCTGTTTTCGGAATTGTGATAAAATTCTGCTGCTCATCTTCGCATACAGCTATTTCACTTTCAAAACGGTCAATGATATATTTCATAGTTTTTCTCTCCTCAGGTTCCGTCTATTTTAATTGATTTATTCGTTCATTTATTATGGATTACAATTCCTGCATGCATCACTATAACCTGCTGACACTGCCTCATCTCTTGTATCAAAGTAAACTCGGTTTTTATCTTTGGGCAGAGAATGGCAAGTAGACCGATGCAGTTTGTGATTATTGACATTTCCAATATAACTACCCGCAGGTGTTGGTAGTGCTGATTCTGTTGGTTCTTCTATTGTTGGAGTTTCTCTTGTCGGTGTCTTCCTCGTTGGAGTCTCTCTCGTTGGTTCTTCTCTTGTTGGGGCTTCTCTTGTTGGTGTCTTCCTCGTTGGAGTCTCTCTTGTTGGGACTTCTCTGTCTGATCCAATCTTCTTTTTCTCTGTCTGACCTTTACTTCCGCCGCCTGCTTGATAATCATCACAAGGTTTCTCGGAAAACTGAATGGTTGTTCCATCGGATTCTGCTACAATCGTTCCTTGTAAGTCCGTTCGAAAAATCTTAATATCGCGATTTTGCAGTGCATCCATCGTTTCCTGATGTGGATGTCCATAGCTATTATCTTTTCCACATGAAATCACCGCATAAGATGGATCGACCGCTTCGAGAATGGCCTTTGATGTTGCAGTACTACTGCCATGATGTCCGAGTTTTAACACATCTGCTTTCAGGTCAATATGATTGTTGCATATATCCTTTTCTGCTTCTTTTTCTGCATCTCCACACATGATAAATGAATTTTTCCCATTTACCAGTTTGATGCCCACAGACCAGTTATTTAGCTCGTCTCCATATACCTTGTTTGGGGCAATAATGGTAAATTGAGCATCTCCCAAATCATATTTTTGACCTACGACCGGTTTAGTCAAAGACAAATTCTTTTCAGCAACTGCATCAATGAAATTCTCAAAAGTAGCTGTCGTATGCTCCTTTTGCGGAATAATAACATCACCGATTTCAAAGTTCCGGATCACATCCAGCATCCCACCTATATGATCTTCATGCGGATGCGTCCCTATCAGGTAATCGATCCTCTTAACACCTTGCTTTTGAAGATATTTAACCAGCATAGAACCATCATCACGGTTTCCGGCATCAACCAGCATATTCTCTCCCTCTGATTGAATCAATATAGAATCAGCCTGTCCAACATCAATAAAATGTACCTTCATGTCTGATGTCTTTGCCTTGACAGATTTTGTTGCTGCTGTTGCTGCTACCGCGTTTTCTGTAAGCATTCCGCTCAGGCACAAGCAACCCACTAACGCAAATAACAAATATTTTATTTTTTTCTTCATAAAAAATCCCTCCCTCCACAATCAATGTTTATGCATCATGCTTGAATTCCAACATTTTTTGCCTCTGTCAATTTTCATTCGCAAAATTATTTCTTCAGAAAAGAGGCTCAGTTGCCATCCATTGATGCTTATTTGTTCAAATCATTTTAATATTCTATCTTTTTTAATTATACTATATTCCATTTATTGTGACAAAATGATTTTAAATTCATATATTAATTTATAATTAATCAAATTAGGTGAGGGAAATAAATTCGATATGTATAAATATATGAATTATGATTTTGCAGCAAACACACCCGCCAGACAGACTACAGCAAATCCTGCTGCATCTGTAGATCATGACAGTACGAGCAGTAACAATAACATGAATTCTAATAACATGGGGGCAAATGCCATGGGATTCAATGGCACAAATTCAAATGGCATGGGAGCCAACGGCATGAGCTCAAATGGCATGAATTCCAACGGCACAAACTCAAATGGTACAGGAGCCAACAGCGCAAATTCAAGTAACATGAATTCTTCTACAAATAATGAAATACTAAGCCCAACAAATTCAACAACAAACAATACCCCTACTGACTCCACCAGTCAAAACAGGGATATTCCTATGACATTACCGTCCTATCCGGATACACCGGTCTATGATCCTACTCAAGATCAGACTATAGGCAGCGATATCCCCATGACGCTTCCATCCTATCCGGATACACCGGTCTACGACCCTACTCAGGATCAAACTATAGGCAGCGATATCCCTATGACACTTCCTTCTTATCCTGAATCGCCTGTCTACAATCCACAGATACCGATCTATCCAAATATTTCTGTTGAACGTTACACATATGTCAGAGTATTGCATGCAAACGAAAAAGTAGGAGCTGTTAATGTTTTAATTAATGGTAATATCATTGCACGTGGTTTGACGTATGGTGCTGTCACTGCTTACAGTACAACAACCCCCGGCTCTATTCTGATCACCATTGTCTCTGCAAACAATATCGCACAGTATGTTGCGCAGGAAACTCTCAGCTTCAATAATGGAACCGCCTATACAGTTGCCCTCGTGCCTAGTATGAACGGATTAGTTTCCTCTTCAGGATTCTCCTCCGCACTATACAAAATAGAAGATACTTCTTGCGCAAAAGCCTTCTATAATTCATGTTTACGTGCTGTCAATCTATCGATTGATACCGGAGCAGTCAATGTTGCACTCGCAGATGGTAGAATCATTGCAAGAGATCTTTCCTATTTGGGCGTAAGCAATTTCAGGCAATTCACACCAGGACGTTATCGAGTCATCGTTTACGAAAGTTCCTGTGGATCTTCCATTCAGCCACGCGCTACAATCAGCATCATTCCTATCGTTGTTGGAAATACATCCAGTACCTGCACCGCAAACCTACTTCTATCTACAGAAGTCGAAATCTCAAGCAACAAAGTCTACACCTCCTACATCCTAGGAAGCCCATACACAAGCGGAGGCATGAAATTTCTCTTCACCGAATCCTACACCCCATAAACCCAGAGAGCCGGAATACCCTCGTATTCCGGCTCTCTCAACCATGCCTCACACTGCCAGCCAACCCAAGTAAATACACACAAAAAAGCAAGGAGTCCAAACGCCTTCGACGAGCGTTTTGTGTGCATTTACGCCCGTTCGTTAACACCCCTCGCTTTTTCTCTTACATCCTCTCTGGTGCCCCAAACCCAAGCAATTCAATGCAAGTCTCAAGCACATCTCTTGTCATCCGGAGCAATGCAATCCATGCCTTCTTCTGCTCCTCATTCTCTTCCGTTAAAATTTTAGTCTCATGATAAAAATGATTAAACGCATTTGCCAGATCATAAATAAATGCACAGATCTTATGCGGTGCCGTGTCTTTATATGCATTTATAATCACAGAACTGAATTTTGTAAGCTCCAGCATCAACGCCTTTTCAGATTCATTAACAGCTTCCTTAAGTGCCAGCTCATTAATATCTTCACCGCTCTCCGCATATTTAGATAAAATGGATTTAATACGCACAATTGTATATAAAATATACGGACCTGTATTTCCTTCAAATGAAGTAAAGCGGTCAATGTCAAATACATAATCTTTTGATGCCTGATTCGACAAATCTCCATATTTAACTGCTGACAGTGCAACAATCTTTGCAGTCTCACGCGCTTCTTTTTCCTCAACAGCATGATTTTCTGAGATCTTTTTATACATTTCTTCGTTAATATCGTTTAAAAGATTCTCAAGCCTCATGACACCACCCTCACGTGTCTTAAATGGCTTTCCGTCCTTTCCATTCATTGTTCCAAAGCCCAGGAATTTAAGAGAAGTATCTTCCTCTACAATGCCTGTCTTCTTTGCACAACGGAATACCTGAATAAAATGAAGCTCCTGACGTTTATCTACGACATAGATGACCTCATCCGGATGAAGATCCTGTGTTCTTTGTACCAATGTAGCAAGGTCTGTAGTTGTATAAAGGGAAGCACCATCTGATTTAAGGATCATGCAAGGAGGAATTTCCTTCGTATCCTGCTCCTCAAGCACATCTACGACCAATGCACCCTCACTCTCATACGCATATCCCTGCTTCTTTAAATTCTCCACCATATCCGGAATATACTGTTGTGCATCAGATTCGCCCTTCCATAATTCAAATGAAACATTCAGATTGGCATAGTTTTTCTTCAAATCGGCAACTGACACCTGCATGATATGATTCCAAATGGCTGTATATCCGCGGTTCTTGCTCTGTAAAAGAAACGTAGCCTGCATTGCTTCTTCTTTATATGCTTCATCTTCCTTTGATTTGGCACTGGCAGTCGGATAGATTTCCTCCAGCTCACTAATAGTAAACGGAGCCTCCTTCGGATATTCTCCGGTAAATGATTCGTCAAAGTAAGGCAGCTCTGGCTGACGCTTCTTAAGCTCTGTAATGATCAGTCCCATCTGCAGACCCCAGTCTCCTAAATGAATATCACCGATCATGTTGTGTCCCAGATAAGCACCGATGCGTTTTACACTCTCACCTATAATAGCAGAGCGCAAATGCCCTACATGAAGCGGTTTTGCTACATTAGGTCCGCCATAATCGACTACAACAGTCATTGGCTTTTGGGGTGCCTCAATGCCAAATTTTTCAGACTGACACATAGAGGTCAGATAATCCTTTAAATAAACCTCAGATAATTTTAAATTTAAAAATCCCGGTGCTACTGCATCTACCTGTGAAAACACAGGATTTCCGATTAATTTTTCCTTAATTTCACCGGCAATCATAATCGGCGCCTTTTTATATACCTTTACAGCTGCCATTGCACCATTGCACTGATATTCACATAAATCAGGGCGATTGGACAAAGTAGCTGTTCCATATTTACGGTCATATCCCGCTGCTTCAAAGGCATCCATAAGCTCCTTTGAAATCAGATCTAATAAAGTCTTCATGATCATTCCTCCTGTCATATTGTTCAATCATACCAATTTCATACTTTCATGGCAAGTATCTGCCCTATTTTTTTTAGAATATTCGCATCCGCAGTAGTCTTGTCTGTATAGACCATACTCTTTTGAAAATAGAATCGACTGCTGATATCCACTTTTCTTCTTAAAATCTGAAACCAGATAAGGAATTCCATAAACAACTCCTGCCGCCTCACCAATTTCATTCAACTTTACTGCATTTTTATGCGGACTGATAGAAAGTGTCGTTGTAAAATAATCAAATCCACCCTTTGCTGCCTGCTTTGCCGTCTCATTCAATCTTAGGGCATAGCATTTAAAACATCTCTCTCCACCCTCCGGCAATGCTTCCAGATTTTTCGACAATTCCTTGAAACGGTGCGGTTCATAAGCTCCCTCCAGAAAAGAAATCTGACCGGTAATTCCGTTCTGTTTAAATTCCTCAAGCAAACGCTTTTGTTCCTCAACCCTTTTGTGATACTCCTCGATCGGAGAAATATTGGGATTATAATAGAACAAGGTAATCTCAAAATACTCCTGCAGATAGGAAAGAACATAGCTGCTGCAGGGAGCGCAGCAGCTATGTAAAAGGAGCGTCGGTCGAATCTGATTCTTCACCTTTTCTTCAATCAACGCATCAAGTTCCTTTTGGTAATTTCTAATCAAATCAAACACCTCATTTATTGATAATACCGATTTTCATATTCTGAAAGTGATATCGGTTTCGCATAATAGTATCCCTGTACAATCTGACAGCCGATCTTCATAAGCATCTGTGCCTGTTTTTCATTTTCCACACCCTCACAGATCACTTCCACATGCAGTGCATCTGCCATTTCGATAATCTTCTTTAGGATCATTTCACTGGTTTTTGACGTTGCTGTTTCATCTAAAAATTCTCGATCGATCTTGAGTGCATCAAATTGGATATCTTTTAAAATATTTAAAGAAGAAAAGCCTGATCCAAAATCATCAATGGATAAACGGACATTCATCTCATGCAGACGTTTCATCGTCTCAATCATCAAGTCCTTCTCGAGGAAAAATACCGTTTCCGTAAGCTCTAACTCAAAAGTTTCTGTCGGAATATCATATTTCTCGATCATCTTTCTGATGTTATCCACGTATTGTTTATTATGCAGTAGATATCTGGACTGATTAACTGATACCGGGTAAACATGCTTACCCTCCTTAAGCATCCTTCTGATGTGTGAAAATACACATTCTAACATGTAATAATCCAGTTTTTCTATGAATCCGTTCTTTTCAAAAATAGGAATAAATTCATTTGGATAAATAATGCTGCCATCCTGCCTGATCCAGCGAACCAAAGCCTCTGCTCCATAAATGCAGTTATTCTTCATATCCCATTTAGCCTGAAAATAAGGTTTGAATTCGCCATTTCCTAAAGCTTCTTTCATTTTTGATTCTATATACTCGCGTTTTCTGATAGAAGCCATCAATGACTCCTCATAATACGCAACGCGCACCTTTTCTCCTGAAACTGATTTTCGTGCAAGATCAGCTTTATCGATCATCTCGGGGATACTTTCCCTGTAATTGGTCACCCGGTAAATACCACTCTTGATGTGAATCGGATAATTCACCATGATCTGACTGTTAAAGCGATTCACCCGCTCCTCTACAAATTTCTTTCGAGAACGATCTCTTCCATCCGCTATTGCCAGACACACAAATTTATCCGCATTTACTCTCGCAAAGGTCTCATTGTAGCTAAAGCTCTCCTTAAGTGCTTTCACAAGCGCAATCAGGATCTGATCTGCTTTTTCATGTCCGTATGATTCATTGATATATCTAAAATTCATAATATCAAAACATATAATTTCATAATCATGCATTGCATTCTCATGCAACAGTTCTTTGGCACGCATTAGAAAATAATTGATATTGCTGGCACCGGTCAGATTATCACAATACGCCAGATTTTTGATCTTTTTCTGGTCACCACCGACCTGCCACCATACCACAGCTACTAGCAGCAATAAAATCAGGATAATCAGAATACACGTCAGAGAAGCCTTGCGTATGACCGGACGAAGCATCAATTGAATATCTCTCTCATCAATACAACAGATCAGATTCCAGCGGTCAGCACACTCAATCGGTTCATAAGTGATATATATGGATTGATTCTGTAATGGAACCATACAGATCCCGCCCTGATTTTGTAAAAGCTGCGTATAAAGATCATTAATGACTGCCTCTGTATGCCCCGGATCTCTACTCTTTTCCACTAAATGGTCAAAAAAATTGTTCGTATCTTTGCCTAATTGTTCATAATTATTAGCTGCAATGACAGTTCCGTCATAATAGGTAATATAGGCATGTACAACACCTTCCAGATCATCCATCGAAACATTTTGGATCACACTGTCTGCACGGTCAACACCAACAAAATAACCTCGCAAATTGCCACTTGGACTTACCGGTGCAACTGCTGCAAACCTTTTATCAATATCATTCGCATATGATGTCTCTAAATAGATCTGTGGTGTCTGCGTGAGCGTACCCAAGGCCTCCATATGATCTACACCAATCTGAAAATAGGTTCCGTCAGCCCGATAGACCGTTCCTATGGAGTTTACATAATATACGTTTTGAAAACGATTCTGATTCTGACATTCCTCTAATGCGTCCTTGATCACCTTCTGAGACAGCCCGCCTTTATGCTCGAGCTTTGTCGCCTGCGCTGTCACGATTTCAACGCTTTTCTCGAATTCCTTACAAAGAATCTGACTTCCCATACGAGTCTGTGCATTGATTTTATCAAGAATATTTTTACGATATGTGTCCTTAAGTCCGAACACATGCGATACACAAATGGACAAACAGATCCCTACAAGTAAGGCTGTCAAAAATAATAATTTAATAAATTCAGAATCAATACGTTTTTTCATTCACTTTTTTCTCTTTTTCTCAAATAATGCGCAATCCTTTTGCAGGTCTATTATATCGTAGATAGCCATATTTGTCAGCTATAATGTTTTCATCTCTTGATTATATTTCTGTCTCAGACACACACTTTGTTTTTATTTCATTTACTAAAAACTGCAATGCATCCACGACATGAGGACGAATATCGCCACCAATCAAGACATACATGATATCATCACCTACAGACAGTCTCCCTTCATTCAGCCATACGCGAACATAGTAGATACCGGTAAGATCACGTGCCTTTGAAATAGCTGCCTCTACTTTCTCTTCGTCATAAGAAAACAACATCCCAGTCACAGGCTTCACATTTTGTTCTCCCCTACGCACGACAGCTCTTGCCGTCTCACGCACGATCCCATTATGTGTCAGATACATTCCGATCTTAGCTGCACTCGCATCATTCTTAGCTTCTTTTAACCACGCATCCATAGAGGGTGATTCCCTTTTTACCTGACCCTGTATTTTAAAATGCGTAAACTCATCCATATGATTCACTATAAACTCCGTCAATTCCTCTAATTCATCAAATCCAAAGCAAGGAATACCTATATCAACTGCTTCCAAATCACTTACAATTGCAGTATAACGCGTCAATGGAGCCGGAAATCCCTTACCCGTGGCTTTTCGGCAAATGCCAATCTGCGTCAAATTCTCCTGCTTA
>JAAYYM010000425.1 GCA_012515365.1 Clostridia bacterium | reverse complement strand
TAGCGCTTCTAATAATTATAAATTATTTAATCAGAATACTTCCGCCAATTCATTTTGTTTGCTTCCTGTAAATGTTCCAGTAGTCAGGTTTTCCCTTTTACATTTTTGTAACCACGGGTTATTATTGGTAAGAATGCGCAGTAAATCCAAAGAAGATGAAAATCAAATCTCTAAACATTTTATCATTCGTAATTTTTAGCATAACGTTTAGATTAATGGAGATTATTTATCTTGTAGTTGAGGAGTTTCTATGATCGGTTCAATTGTTGGTGATATTGTTGGTTCCCGTTATGAATGGGACAATATCAAGACCAAGGAATTTGATTTTCTTACACACGACTGCTTTTTCACGGATGATTCGATTATGTCACTCGCAATCTGTGAGGCTCTCTTGAGCTGTCGTGAAGACTTCAGCGACCTTTCTCAACAGGCTATAAAAAGTATGCAAGGAATTGGGAGACCGTATCCTACTAGTGGATATGGCAGTCATTTTTATCAATGGGTTTTTTCTGATAATCCAAAACCCTATGGAAGTTATGGTAATGGATCAGCAATGCGAGTGAGTGGATGTGCATATGTTTCCAAAACCCTTGACGAAGTGAAAGCTCTGTCTTATGCAGTGACCTCGGTGACCCACGATCATCCAGAAGGGCTCAAAGGCGCAGAGGCGGTATCAGTGGCCGTCTTTCTGGCTCTCACCGGAAAGAACATTTTGGAGATCAGAGATTATATTGATAAAAATTATTATCGTATGGATTTCTCTCTGGACTCTATACGTGCTGATTACTCGTTCGATGTGACGTGCCAGGGGAGTGTTCCCCAAGCTCTTGCGGCTTTCTTTGAATCAATCTCATTTGAGGATGCAATCAGAAATGCAATCTCACTCGGTGGGGACAGCGATACTATCGCAGCAATCACGGGTAGCATTGCCGAAGCTTACTATGGTGTACCGAACCATATAAGGAAACATGCATTGACGTTTCTAGATAAACGGCTGCTTTCTCTATTGAACAAGTTCGAGAAGAAATATCCTCCAAGAATTGAAAAAGTTGAGGATGGTAATAGTATCGGTATTTCGTCACCCAAGAGCTCTGGAAGGAAAACCAAAGGCAACCGGGAAAAGATGATACTTTCAGCTTTTGATGAAGTAGACGAGGTATTGGGAAATTTGATTGCCCCCGTGGAAGATACAACAAGCCAGAAATTGTATGCTCATTTATTTGAAGCTTGCAATATATTGAGAGGGCCAATTAACCAGGATGAATTCAAGAGTTATGTGACACCCATTTTATTTTTTAAACGTTTGTCCGATGTCTATGATGAAGAAACCATAGCGGCTCTGAATCGTTCCGGAGGCGATGAGGAATACGCAAGTTTTCCAGAGAATCATAGCTTTGATATTCCTGAAGGATGCCATTGGCAGGACGTACGTGAAGCAAGTGAAAATGTAGGTGTTTCAATCGTAACTGCAATGAATGGGATTGAGCGAGCGAATCCAGATACCTTGAGTGGTGTGTTCAGTAGCTTTGATGATGCAAATTGGACGGACAAAACTAAGCTTTCCGATGAGCGTTTAAAGAATCTTGTCGAACATATGTCTAGGATCAAAGTGGGCAATACCAACTACTCTGCTGATGTTATGGGAGATAGTTACGAGTTTCTCATAAAAAAATTTGCGGACATGTCCAAGAAGAATGCAGGAGAATTCTATACTCCTCGTTCTATTGTGAAGCTACTTATCATGTTGTTGGATCCGCAGGCGGGGGAGACGGTGTATGATCCAGCTTGTGGTACCGGCGGGATGCTTATAGAAGCTATCAGGTATATGAAGAATGATAAATTGACTTATGGGCGAATCTATGGTCAGGAAAAAAACCTCTCAACTTCCTCAATTGCTCGTATGAACTTATTCTTGCATGGAGCCAAAGATTTCAAAGTGACGCAAGGGGACACACTCCGGTCTCCGAATTATCAAGAACGGGGCGCACTCAAAACCTTTGACTGTGTTGTTGCTAATCCGCCATTCTCATTGAAGAATTGGGGTGCTAGCCAATTCAGTTCTGATATATATGGACGAAACCTATGGGGTTGTCCTTCAAATTCCAATGGCGATTTTGCTTGGCTACAGCATATGGTTAAATCGATGAATCCCAGAAGTGGTCGTTGCGCAGTGATTCTGCCACAAGGGGTGTTATTTCGTGTGGGTAAAGAAGGAGACATCCGCAAACGATTGGTCGAATCAGACAAGTTGGAATGCATTATCACCTTGGCAAGTGGGATTTTCTATTCCACTGGGGTTTCTGCTTGTATCCTGTTTCTTAATAATAATAAAAAACCGGATCGTCGAGGTCAGATTTGTATGATAGATGCATCGAATATTTATACTCCTCAACGGGCACAAAATATCATGACTGAAAAGGATGTTAATAGAGTATTCAATCTCTATAGTGATTATTCAAATGTGGTTGAGAAGGTCAGGATAGCTACAATTGCAGAAATAAGGGACAAAGAATATTCCTTGGCTATCAGTA
>JAAYYM010000424.1 GCA_012515365.1 Clostridia bacterium | reverse complement strand
TATGATATGGATGAGCAGGCGTTTATCACAGAAGAAGGCTATTATGAAGCAATCATTGCTTTTTCTTCAGCAGAAGAAGATGTTTGTGACCGTTTCAAATTTTACGTGGAGGGCAAAAGTCCGTATAGCTTTGGTGTAAATTCTACCATTAAGATTTTATATGAAGATGCTCGCCTAAAGACATTAGTGAAAGCATTATGGGAAGAAACCGGATGGGATTTTGGTATTGTCGAGAGTAATTATCAATATACTTCCAATAAAAAACTGATAGAAATTGTGCCAGATCAGAATGCACCACAGTTGGCTGATTTTGCAGAAAAGGCGGCTGCGGTACTTAAATACTAGGATTAGATGTAGAATTTATAGAGTGATTTTGAATGATTCCATGTGTTGAGCGATTTTGTAAATTCACACAAAAACGTTCGTCGAGGACGTTTTGACTCCTTACTTATTTTGTGTGAATTTATAAAATCTGTCTTGAGACTATGGAGTGTGAATTTAGCAAGTGTTGTGATGATGATGAGAAATTGATGGGAAACTTGAGAAGAGACTAATGAATTTAGGGCGGAAGAGAGTATGGCTTTTGATTTTAAGAAAGAGTATAAGGAGTATTACATGCCTAAGTGTAAGCCGGAGATTGTAAATGTACCTAAAGCAAACTATATTGCAGTTTGTGGACAGGGGAACCCGAACGATGAGGATGGGGAATATAAACGAGCTGTTGGTGTTTTGTATGCGATAGCTTATACATTAAAAATGAGTTATAAAACTGATTATAAGATTAAAGGATTTTTCGAATATGTTGTTCCACCACTTGAAGGCTTTTGGTGGCAGGATGATATTGATGGAGTGGATTATTCGAAAAAATCTGCTTTCCATTGGATTTCAGTTATCAGAATTCCAGATTTCATTACAGAGGACGATTTTAAATGGGCAGTTGATACAGCATCGAAGAAGAAAAAAATGGATTGTTCATCAGCTGAATATCTAATAATTGAAGAGGGCTTGTGTGTTCAGATTATGCATATCGGTCCATTTGATGATGAGCCGGCATCCGTTGCAATCATGGATACATTTCTACAAGAGAATGGATATGAAAATGATTTCAGTGCAAAGCGTTTACATCATGAGATTTATATGTCAGATGCAAGAAAAGTTGACCCTATAAAGTGGAAAACCGTTATCAGACATCCGATTAAGAAGAAGTAGAGAGAAAGTAGAGGGAAAGTATGAAGGATACAAAAGAAATAATTAAAGAAATATTTAAAAAACTTGGAGCAGATGTTTGTGGAGTGGCGTCAGTTGATACTTTTGAACAGTCACCAGATGGATTCTCACCTAAAGATATCTATCAGGAATGCAAATCAGTTATTGCGTTTGGTGTCACTCTGCCAAAAGGATTAGTAGAAATCAATCCAAGGATTTTATATAGTCATTTCAATGGCAGCGTACTTGTGAATCAGGTCGATCAAATAGCGCTGACGGCAGCAAAACAGATTGAAGAAGAATTAGGTGGGTGCGTAGTACCACTTCCGTGTGATGGACCGTCAGAGTATTGGGATGCTGAAAACATGGTTTCAAAGGGGTTGATCTCCATGAAACATGCAGCAGTGGCATGTGGTTTGGGACAGTTAGGAAAGAGCACTCTGCTACTAAATCCCCAATATGGAAATATGCTTACTGTTGGAGCAGTTCTATATAATCAAGAGCTTGAGCCAGACGAGCCTTGTGAACAGATTTGTATTGAAAATTGTCATTTGTGTGAAGAAAATTGTCCGGCACACGCAATTGAAAATGGTTATGTAAACCAAAAGAAATGCAGAATCAATACCTATTCAAAGAAAACACAAAGAGGATTTTCAACAGTCGAATGCAATAGGTGCAGAACAGTCTGCCCGATGAAATATGGAAAGCGGATAAACGAAAGTAAGTAGTTATCTGGTTTGTGATAAACACGGTGCCTAAAGGAGTTAAAATCATGGAATTCAAATTAGCAGATGACAATATGATTGAACAGCTGGTTCAAATGAGACTCGAATATATAGAAGAAGATTTGGGGCAGATTAGTCACGAAAACAGAAAAAAAATGATGAAGTTACTGCCAATCTATTTTGCGAAGCATATGGGAACAGATTTGTTTCCTTTTGTTGCACTGGATGAAGACAGAATCGTTTCGACGGCATTTCTTGTGATATTTGAAAAACCATCAAGCTTAAATTTTATGAATGGAAGAGTCGGGGATATTTTAAATGTTTATACAAAACCAGATTATCGTCATAAAGGGATAGCATCAAAGCTAATGAAAGATTTAATGGAATTTTCAAAGGGTCAGCAGCTGGATTATGTTGAATTAAAAGCAACACAGGATGGGTATTCTATTTATCAAAAATGTGGATTTAAAGATATTGAGGAAAAATATCAATATATGAGGTGGTATTAATGCAGCCGAGCGATTTATTACATATTCTCACAACAGCAGAAAAACTAAAGTGTAACACAAGACATAGCTATACATCCAGTGGAAGACATGAAAGTGTGGCAGAGCACAGTTGGTGTCTGGCATTGATGGCGATGTTGATTCAGGATGAATTCCCAGAGGTCAACATGAATAAAGTGATAGAAATGTGTCTGATTCATGATTTGGGTGAAGCTTTTACAGGCGACATTCCGACGTTTGATAAAACGAGAAAAGATGAAGAACTGGAGACACGGGCTTATCAGAAATGGATTGATGGATTTCCAGATCCGGAAAAAACTCACTGGTCAGCACTTTTGGATGAGATGAATGAAATGAAAACGAAAGAGGCACAAATCTACAAAGCACTTGATAAGATGGAAGCAGTTATTCAACATAATCAAGCAGATTTATCTACCTGGCTGCCATTAGAATATGATCTGCAATTTACCTATGGAACAGAACAGGTTGCCTTTTCCCCATATATGATGAGATTAAAAGAAGCAGTTGACCAACAGACAAGAAAGAAGATTGCAGAAGAGGTTAGCGATTCAAATTGACGGAAAGAGATAAATTATGTTATAATTTGGAACATCAACTACATATGGGAGGTACGGTATTATGAGACGAATGATAAAATTTGCAGCTATGCTATTGACTGCAGGAACATTTCTTTTTGGGGTGGAGATGCTATGCGATATTCCATTCACACAGGTGAGTGTAGAAGCACATTCTGGAAGAACAGATTCTAATGGTGGACATAAAGATAATAAGAATGCCAGTGGACTTGGTCCTTACCATTACCACTGTGGCGGTTATCCTGCTCATTTACATGATAATGGAGTTTGCCCTTATGCAACAGTAGCCGTACAGGATGCTACGGCAACAGTTCCGGCAACAACTCCGGCAACAACTCAGACGAATGATACAACAAAGACAACAACTACTAAATCAGCAGCAACTAAAAACAAAGCAAGCAAAAGTGATGTAAAGAAAGTACAAAAGGCCTTAAATGCTTTGGGATATGATTGCGGAAAACCAGACGGAGTATGCGGCAAGACGACTAAAAAGAGAATCAAGGAATTTCAGGAAGATACCGGTGTAACGGTTGATGGAATAATTGATGCAGAATTGATGAAGGCTTTAGGAATATAAAATATAAAGAAGAGGTTAGCGATTCAAATTAAATTTGGAAATCGCTAACCTCTTTTTAATAATATGCCCTTTCAAGGCTACAAGGAATCTTTATTTATTCAACTAGCTGGGCTGTGCCAAAGGATGCGGGTGTTGACCAGCATGAATTTGTGGTATCATACCAGTTTAGCATTCCTGTACGAGAACCGTTTTTACAATCATTTAACTGAAGCTCAAGACCGAATAACGTATTGTTTGCAGGGGTGATATCAGTCCATTTCAGAGCCATTTCAACGAGATATCCGTTATCTGTTGTTGTTACTTTTGCATTGATATTTTCTTCTTTGCTTTTTGTCCCGTTAAAAGACAGCTCATTGGAACTGTTGACACGAAACTGCTTGTCATCAGCCTGATAGGCATCAGGTCTTGCATGATCTTCATCCATAAAGACTTCTACAGAATCCTGCGTATGTACCTCACTTCCGGATACATCCAGAACAGAATCCGTTACATCAAACAGGACATAAAGGAATTCTTCATCCCATAACAGTTTTGCTGTTGCAGAAGCTTCCGGAGAAGCACTTTCTGCTGTTGCAAAGGTCAGAGGCATTTCCGTAACATGTGCCCATGCTTCTTCTGCAACCCCATCCACTTTGACACTACCCTTATGAATGGTTGCAAATGGTTTTAATAAAAGGCGTCCATAATTTTTACTGCTTGCTTCTTGATTATTTTCTGTATCATTCCAAGAAAGCAGTGAAGAATGATTGTTCACACAAACATCCATACCAACAGTTTGAAAATAGTTAAGATCTTCGGCGGCTACATTTACAATTGCCTCATATCCGTTTTCAGTTTCTACTGCATCGCTTCGTTTTACGGTAGTGGAAATAATGTCAGCACCATCTTTGCGACTGTCAGCAGTATCAAGATAAACGGTTACAGAGTCATCATCATCTTTGGAATTATCAGCAACTGCTGCCTTAACCAAAACACCATTCGGAGTCCAGGTAGGATAGAATTTTAGAGAAACATCATCTTTTTCAAAGATAATTTCTTCTGCAATACTTGCATCTTCCGTTTGCAAAGCAGAAATTTCATTGATGATGGGATCCAGCTTTGAGGGATCAACAAAAGCCCAAAATGCGGGTTTGGCTTGATAATCTTTGTCAAATAAAAGAGGACACTGTGGTCTGCTTCCGTCAGAAGAACCACCGACAGAGTTTGAACTTTGCAGCCATGAATTACCATCATCAGTACCCCAGAATACAATGGAAGTGATCGGAAGCTGTTCTTCTTTAGTCAGTTTACATACCGAGTCATATAATTCTTTATATCTGTGCGCCTGCTTTTGATATTCGGCATTAGCATCACTGCCATCATAATCAGAGCTTGATTTCAGATCTAATTCAGTGATTTGGATTTCATCTACAATCGCTGCGTATTTACGCACGCAGTTTTCAAACTCGGCAGCAGTAGGTGAAAGCATGTCATAATGTCCCTGCATACCCATACCATCGATACGGGCACCCTGCGTTTCCTTGATTTTAGTTAATAAATCGCAGATTCCGCCACACTTTGTAGTTGCAGTATCATTGTAATCATTATAGAAAAGTTTAACATCTGCAGGTGCATATTTATTTGCATAAACAAAAGCTGTTGTCACGTATTCGTCTGATTGAAAGATCTGATACCAAGAAGAGTTGTCAGTACGGGTTTTACCGTTAGAATCACTTACCGCTTCGTTAACGACATCCCATGCATAAATCATGTCGCTGTATTTGCTGTCTTCTCCATAAAAATGTGTCATTACCTGCATGATGTAATGCTCCATTCTCTCTAGCATGGTTTCTTTATCGACATATGCTTTGTCAGGATCATAGTCTTCGTGGAAGAACCATTCCGGTGTCTGCGAGTGCCATACAAGAACATGACCGCGTAATCTGATTTTCTTTTCTTCTTTTGTTACAGTGGCATTATATTCACTGATTTGATCTAGTATAGTGTCAGCTGCGGTAAAGTTTAAAACAGGAAAACCATCTTCTCCAATTGTAGGCGTCTGACCCAAAAATGATTCCGGTTTCATTTCATTTTCACAGGTAACGCTGTTAAATTGTGAAAGAACAAGCTCCATTCTGGCTTTGTCAGACAGAGCAGCTGCAGGAAGGCAAACGCCTGCTTTTCCGCCAAAATCTTCATTGAATACATAGCGAAGTGTTTCCTTATCACTATCCTGCCATTCTTCATCGCGTGCTTCCGATGTAACTTCTTGTGCTGATACTGCCTCATCTGTTGCTACAGGTGCCTGCTGTTTACTACAGCCTGTCAGTAATGACAGCATGACTGCCATAGAAACGGACAGTATTTTAACTGATTTCTTTTTCAAATAATTGTCCTCCCGAACTTAGTTTTGTGGTCTTAACAAAGACACGACCATATACTCGTATGATATTCGATTTCAGGTATAAAAGCAATCGCTATTTTGGATCATAATGACATGTGTAAATTGTATATTTGCATCAGATATATTATAATAAATGAGTTAAAAGTAATTAAGAAAGTATGGAGAGAATAGCAAATGGATTATAAAATTGTAAGTATAGCGGAAAGAGCTGAATTATTAGAGGAGATGGCATTGTGGTTTCATGATAAATGGGGAATCCCTGAAGAGGCATACAGAGCCAGTATGGAGGAATGTCTGCGAAAAGAAGGGGCAGTACCGCAGTGGTACGTAGCATTGGAAAATGACAAAATTATAGCGGGAATGGGTGTAATCGAAAATGATTTCCATGATCGTAAGGATCTGACACCTAATGTATGTGCAGTCTATACAGAACCAGATAAGCGATGCAATGGGATAGCCGGAGCGTTACTCAATTATGTTTCTGATGACATGAAGCAGCGAGGCATTGACACGTTATATCTTGTGACAGACCATACTTCATTTTATGAACGCTATGGATGGAAGTTTTTATGCATGGTCCAGCCAACAGATGAACCACAGTTGACAAGAATGTATATTCATACAGCAGACTGAGCTACATAGCTACATAGTTATTTGTAAATTATTCAAAGTCAGTATATAATAGAGAGGATAATTTATAACGATAATTCTAAATTTTTTATTTTAAACTTTTACAAGGAGACTGACTATGAAGGTGGTAATACTTGCAGGTGGATATGGAACACGAATCAGTGAAGAGAGCTATTTAAAGCCGAAACCAATGGTTGAAATAGGTGGGAAACCAATCCTGTGGCATATTATGAAAGAGTATTCATTTTATGGATTCAATGAGTTCATTATTTGCTGTGGGTATAAACAACATGTGATCAAGGAATGGTTTGCTGATTATTATTTGTATAATTCCGATGTCACCTTTGATTTTACCGCCGAAAATAGAATGATGATACACAATAATGTTTCAGAACCGTGGAAGGTTACGCTGGTAGATACAGGTCTTGATACAATGACTGGCGGAAGAGTCAGACGAATACAGAGTTATGTGCAGAATGAAAGATTTATGTTAACCTACGGAGATGCGGTCAGCGATATTGATATCAAAAAACTGCTCGAATTTCATGAATCATGTGGATGTCAGGCAACCATTACGGCAGTCAATATCAGTCAGAGATTTGGTGTTCTGGATATTGCATCAAATCAGAAAATCCAGCAGTTCAGAGAAAAATCAGTCGATGATGAGAACCGGATCAATGCCGGCTACATGGTTTTGGAGCCGGAAATCTTTCAATATTTAAAGGATGATGCCACTGTCTTTGAAAAAGAACCGCTCGAGCAGCTTGCAAAAGCCGGAGCGTTGATGGCATATAAGCATGATGGATTCTGGCAGTGCATGGATACAAAACGTGAAATGGAAAAGCTGGAGGCTATGTGGAATTCAGGAAAAGCTCCATGGAAGAAATGGTAAGCCATGTCATAACAATAGGAGAAACACCAGATCATTATAGTGTAAATTAATTCTTGACCCTCACATCATGTGAGGGTTTATGATGCTAATAACGAAAGGGGTGTTATGATGCATCAGTTACAAGGAATAGGAGCTGTAACGGTTAATGAAATGCATACGCAGCTGATTTTAAAGAAAGAAGTTAGGCGGGCGTTACATTATTTAGAGAAGTTTAGTCATGTTCATGTATTTTTTGCAGAGAAAGCAGAACACAAATGGAACATGAAAACACAGATTTTTAGTATCAACAGGGTCGAGATGAATAAAGGAATCGTCTTACTTGACGAGGCACTATCCGATCAGGTGGATGATCAGGAAGAGCGGATTCTATTAGACATCAAGCCATATTTCCCATGCGAGGACGCGGTCAGACCGGAATATCTTAAGAAGATAGTGACAACAACGGATGAATATGGGGAACAAGAATATCCAAAAGCATTTGAGTTAATCTGTACGGATGAAGCGTCAAAGCAGTTTGAAATAGAGCAGGCAGGCATAATCCGAAATTCACATGGAAAAACATATCTGCAATTTCAGGAAACACTTCCTGATATCAGCACAAATCACATTAAAATCATATGGTTGTTTAATAAATTCGAGGATAAACGATACAGACGGGCGGTTGAATGTAAGCCTCCTTATGGAGATGTGAAAAAAATGGGAATATTCGCAACGCGTTCCCCTGTCAGACCCAACCCTGTTGCCATGACAATTGCATATGTGGAGAAAGTGGATGATGAATATAAGCGGATCTATATAAGCGGAATCGAAAGCTTTGATAAAACTCCGTTTTTAGGAGTTTGCGATTATCATGCAGACTATGATTTGATCGAGAATGTCAGTGTACCTGAGTGGATCGAACATTGGCCTAAATGGTTTCCAGAACCAGACGATGCAAAATTACAGATCACTCCAGACGTGGCAACAGACATAAACCTGGACGAATGGCTTAAACAAAATCCAAAAACAGATACAGTGCATGTATTGTCAAAGTTGCAAGATGTAGAGGGAACAGGTCATTCTGACGGAATATATATACAGGGCGCAAGAGAAAATAATCTGAAAGGTCTGACGGTCACAATTCCATATACGCAGATTACAGCGGTGGTTGGTGTCAGCGGAAGTGGGAAGTCAAGTCTTGTAAGGGACACTTTATATGCGGAGTGCAAACGTCGCATGGAGTACCTTTGCAATGACAGGCATCTGTTACAAAAACCAAATGTTGAAACAGTTTCAGGATGCATCCCGGCAGTGATGATTTCGCAAAATGGCTTACGTGGAAATTCACAATCTACAATTGGAACATATACAAGTGCTTATGATTATCTAAGGATTATTTATGCATCAATTGGTACCAGACACTCTACCAAATGCAACTATCCGCTCTTTAAGCTTACGCCGTCATCCTTTAGTTATTTAGATCCGGAAAGCAGATGTCCGGTTTGCAATGGAACGGGATATGTGGTGACAGTTGATGAAGAAAAATTGATCGAGCATCCAGAAAAATCAGTGCTGGAAGGTGCGTCTTCCTTTTGGGGAAAACTTAAAACATTTCAGGAAAATTCAAATGCAAACTGGATGAAGGGACAGGTCTTTGGACTGGCCGAGAAGAAAGGCGTGGATCTTTCTCTTTCATGGAATGAGCTCCCAGAGGAATTTCGTGAGCAGCTGCTATACGGTACAGGTGAAGAAATCGTTAAATTCCATTATGATAATAAGAAAAATGGCAGGACAGGAGAAATTGAGCGTCCGGTTGAGGGACTGTGTCACATTCTGGAACGTTTATATGAGGAAAATCCAACCGCTCAATCTGTCCTAAAATATTTCTCTACAAAAAAATGCAGTGAATGTGATGGCGAACGTCTGAGTCAAGATGG
>JAAYYM010000423.1 GCA_012515365.1 Clostridia bacterium | reverse complement strand
TCTTTCGTTATGTGTTTGAACATAAACCAAGAAACAGCATGCTGACTTCATTTTCTGTTTTATTTGCTGCATATAAAGGGGATCTTCCTTATTATCTTGAGGGAGCAAAGATGTTAGATGCACTGACCGGACATTCCAGAGTGTTGATCGCGGAATGCTGTTCACATGCACCGTTAGAAGAAGATATCGGACGTGTAAAGCTTCCTAGAATGTTGCGAAAACGCGTGGGTGAAGAGCTGACAGTCGATATCGTGAGTGGAACCGATTTTCCGGAAGATCTGAGTGATTACGATCTGATCATCCAATGTGGGGCGTGTATGTTTAACAGAAAATATGTCATGTCAAGGATTGATTGTGCGAAGAAGCAGAGTGTGCCAATGACTAACTACGGCGTTGCCATTGCACATTTGACTGGGATCATCGAGCATATCATTGCACCATAGGCATGAAATCTTGTGTATCGCCACAGAAGAGTCCTTCAAAGTGTTCAGAAATCTGTTTCATTATGACATGACACGGTGCTTCTTCCATTTGATTGACATGGACAAAAAAGAGTGACCTGGTTTGGTGTTCTTCTAAAAATTGATTGCTATAATCATCTTTTAAATCAACCTCTATTTGTTCAAAATCGATTGTACTGTCATCATTCACAGTGAGTTCCAAAACGCCCGCTTCGGCCCAGATTTCAATAGAAAAATTGGAATCTGATTCTAAATATTTCTTTAGTTCACGAACAGTAATCAATTGGCGAGATAGAAAAAGCCAGTTTGGCAGCAATTCCTGATTAGGTTTTATTGTTGTTTTTGTTTTCGTAGAATTCTTTTTCATGATTGTTTACATCCTCTTTTGATGTGACTGGTTTCATGCTCTATTATAAACGGATTTTAACCGGATTAGCAAGAAAATCAAATATTAATTGAATAGTAATTATAATATGACATTACGTGTCGTGTTTATTTGATATAATGAAGTTGTATGAATGAACAATGTAATTGAGTAAAAAGTGACTATTATAAAAGGAGAGAAAAATATGCCAAGACCAGGAACAAAAGCTGATTTATTACATGATGCAAAGGAAGAATTTGAAAAGCTGTTTCAACTAATTGAAAAAATGCCATCGGCAGAACAGAATGCCACATTTGATTTTGGGGCAGATCCGGGAAAGGAAGCGCACTGGAAGCGAGATAAGAACGTCCGTGATGTTTTAGTTCATTTATATGAATGGCACAAACTGCTGCTTGACTGGGTAGATTCTAACCAGAAGGGGATCGCAAAGACCTTCATTCCAGAACCATATAACTGGAAGACCTATGGTGACATGAATGTAGAGATTTGGAAAGAACATCAATCTACTTCATTAGAAGAGGCCATTAAAATGTTAAGAGAAAGTCATCAGGAAATCATGACCCTCATGGAGCAGTTTTCAAATGATGAATTATTTACGAAAAAGCATTTTTCATGGACAGGGACATCAAATCTCGGAAGTTATTTCGTATCAACTACTTCAAGTCACTATGCATGGGCAATCAAGAAAATCCGCAAACATACAGTGACCTACGCAAAGCATGCATGAACGCATGCTTTGCTTTATTTTTATAAACGATTATGCTATGATGAAATACAAGCGATCTGAATTAATGAACACAATGAACACAATGACCGCAATGAGCATAATCAACACAATAACAACAATCAAGTACAGAAGCGAGGTAGGCGTATGAAAGCATTATTTATTGGTGGTACCGGCACGATCAGTATGGCAATTACAAATGAACTGGCGGCTAGAGGCTGTGAGTTATATTTGCTGAATCGAGGAAACCGAAAGCAGGAACTGCCTTCAAATGTGAAAACAATGATTGCAGATATTGAGAATGAAAAAGATGTTTCTGAGAAAATCAAGGATCTGACATTTGATGTTGTATGTGATTTTATCGGATTTGTACCAAGCCAGCTGGAACGTGATTTTCGCTTATTTAAAGATAAAACAAAACAGTTTATGTATATCAGTTCCGCATCGGCATACCATAAACCGCTGCGTGACTACGTGATCACAGAAGGAACCGCGCTTGCAAATCCTTACTGGGAGTATTCCAGAAATAAAATAGCATGTGAAACTTATCTGATGGAACGCTATCGAGAGGATCAGTTTCCGGTTACGATCATACGACCAAGCCATACCTACAGTGAACGTTCTGTACCGATGGGATTACATGGAACCAAAGGAAGCTATCAGGTTATGAAACGTATGCTCGAAGGAAAACCGGTGATTGTTCATGGAGATGGCATGAGCCTGTGGACGATGACTTACAATACTGATTTCGCAAAGGGATTCATAGGTTTGATGGGAAATCCGCATGCAATCGGAGAGGCATTTCAGATTACTTCCGATGAATCCATGACCTGGAATCAGATTTATCAGCTGATCGCAGACCATTTGGGAGTACCATACCGTCCCTATTATGTTTCTTCAGATTTTATTGCTCAAACAAGTCCTGTGTCATTTGATGCCAGAGGTGGACTGATCGGAGATAAATCAAATACAGTTGTGTTTGATAATACAAAATTAAAACGTATGGTGCCGGACTTCAAGGCAACTGTCAGGATGGAAGAAGGACTTAAAAAGGCAGTCGATTATGTGATGTCCCATCCACAATGCCAGCAGGAGGATCCGGAATTTGATGCATGGTGCGACCAGTTGATCGAGGCATTGGAGCAGGCAAAAGCACAGGTGATTAAAAATAGCAATCATGAATTTCATTCTGATTATGCAGATGTTGTCTATCAGCAAAAGGATCATGCAGTATTGATTACCTGGAAAAAGGAAGCACATCTTGAACATTACAGAGAGCCTGTTTCATATGCACTGAAGCTGATGGAGACATATCCGGGAAGCAGTCTTGTTATCGACGCAAGAAATGGATTTGAAGATGATAAGAGAGATGTAGAGTGGGGATTTTCCTATTTCATTCCCCAGATGGCAAAGACCGGATGCAAGTACGTTTCACTGATCATGCATGAAGTGGCAGGCGCAGAATTAGAAGAGGAAATGGACATGTGGACGATAGAATTTAAAAAATACGTTACCGTCACACGTGGAGAAAGCTATGAGCAGGCAGTTGCCGGACAAATTTGACAGAAAAGGATGAGAAAGATGAGGTTACATCATGCAGGATGATAAAAAGAATTTGTCCCAGCGCACAGCTGAGATCCTGAAGGATGAAATATTTAAGCAACACAAATATCAGTATGGTGAGAAGCTGCCGAATGAGAATGTTTTGTCAGAATCACTGGGAGTCAGCAGGACAACTTTACGTGAAGCAATTCGCATGCTGGTTTCGGAAGGAACATTGCATGTGAAAAGAGGTACAGGTACATTCGTGACGGATCACATTGAACAGTATGCCGGTGGTGGGATCGCTTTGAAGGAATTTGCGGACATGCGAATTACCTTGAGAGATTTATATGAAACACGAATGATCTTTGAACCAGAGGCTGCTGCACTGGCCTGTAAAAGGGCATCTGATGAAGAAATCAAAACAATCCTTGAACTTGGACGGATCTGTCAGGAGCAGTTAAAAGCAAATCCAAAGGGACGTTCCAGAATTAAGTCTGAGAGCGCATTCCATGGTGCAATCATCAAAGCGTCACACAATGATTTTCTGAGTCAGTTTATGCCTATGCTGACCGAAACCATCGAGAAAACATTTGCTTTGGAATTTAATCTGGATGCAATCGCAGAAGATGCATATAAGGATCACATTATGATTATGAATTTCTTGGAAAAGCGTGATGCAGAGGCGATGAAGAGTGCTGTGACCATTCACCTTCATCACGCATTCTGGACAGAAGAGCTTTCCTGGGAGGATTAAATATGGATACACAAAATGATAACACGACACCTATGACTGCAGCTGAGTATGATCAGAAAATTAATCGTACAATTCCTTACTACAGTGAGTTTTATAAACAAGTGACAAGTGTAGTCCGCCAGTGTGGATTCAAACAGTATGACTGGCTGGATCTTGGATGTGGAACCGGAACTATGGAAGTCCTTGCAGCAAAGACGTTTCCACAGGCAAGGTTTGTACTGGCAGATCCATCAGAGGAAATGTTAAAGCAGGCTAAGATGAAATTAAAGAATGGAGAATCGGAAAGTGATTCAAAAAGAATTGAATCAGGAAGTGAATCAGATTCCAGATTTGAATTTATATTACTTTTGAGAACGTAATCCCAGAGAATGAGAATTTAAAGGAGTTTGAATTAAAACGCTGGGGTACATATCAGATGGAACAGGGTAAGAGCAAAGAGGAGGCCCAAGCGCATCTTGCAAGATGTGGAGTGAATTATTTTCCACTGACTGTCAGGCAGCATCTAAAACTGCTTGAAGAAACAGGATTTAAACAGATTCATGTATTTTGGTATAGTTATATGCAGATGGGGCTCTACGGAATTAAATAGATAACGTTATTTTTAGAATAGGTGTTGACATCTGTCTAAAATGTGTTCATAATAGATGTCATACAAATAAAACGAGTTGTAATACAACTCAAACTCATAATTTCACATTTCATAAGGAGGTTCTATCAATGGGAAACACAGAAAATAAGATTTATTATCAGGAAGATTGTAATCTTTCAATGCTGGATGGCAAGACAATCGCTGTCATCGGATACGGCAGCCAGGGACATGCACATGCATTAAATGCAAAAGAGTCAGGATGTAACGTTATCATTGGTTTATATGAAGGAAGTAAATCATGGGCAAAAGCAGAAGCTCAGGGATTTAAAGTATATACAGCAGCAGAAGCTGCAAAAAAAGCTGATATTATCATGATTCTGATCAATGATGAGAAACAGGCTAAAATGTACAAAGAATCAATCGAACCAAATCTGGAAGACGGAAACATGCTGATGTTCGCACATGGTTTCGCAATTCATTTTAATCAGATCATCCCACCTAAGGGTGTTGATGTTACCATGATCGCGCCTAAGGGACCAGGTCATACAGTAAGAAGTGAGTATCAGGCAGGTAAAGGTGTTCCTTGTCTTGTAGCTGTACAGCAGGATGCTACAGGAAAGGCACTTGATAAAGCACTTGCATATGCTTTGGCTATCGGTGGAGCAAGAGCCGGCGTACTTGAGACAACATTCAGAACAGAGACAGAGACTGATTTATTTGGTGAGCAGGCAGTTCTTTGCGGTGGTGTTTGTGCATTGATGCAGGCTGGTTTTGAAACTCTTGTAGAGGGTGGATATGATCCAAGAAATGCATACTTTGAGTGTATTCATGAAATGAAACTGATCGTAGACCTGATCTATCAGTCAGGATTCTCAGGAATGAGATATTCTATTTCAAATACTGCTGAATACGGCGATTATGTTACAGGACCTAAGCTCATCACAGAAGAAACTAAGAAGACAATGAAGAAGATCCTTTCTGATATTCAGGATGGTTCTTTCGCAAAAGAATTCTTGTTAGATATGTCTGACGCAGGCGGACAGGCACACTTCAAAGCAATGAAGAAGCTTGCATCTGAGCATCCTTCAGAGGTAGTTGGAGAAGAAATCAGAAAACTGTACAGCTGGAATAATGAAGCTGACAAATTCATCAACAACTAGTTATCAGCTGATTAATTAGAACTATGTATGTAAGATGATCGATGAGACGAATCCGTTATATAACGAATTCGTCTCATTTTTTATTTAATTTGTTGTAAAATGATAGGAATACTACTTATAATGGAAGTAATGATAGTTCCATGATTCTTTGTAAGGAGGCGAAAGAATGATTGTTACCATAACCATGAATCCTGCAATCGATAAAACAGTAGAAATTGATCATTTGATGACAGGCGGTTTAAACCGGATCAAAAAGGTCGTATACGATGTTGGAGGAAAGGGAATCAATGTTTCTAAAACCATTAAAGAACTAGGTGGTGTTAGCCTTGCGACAGGATTTCTTTGCGGAAGCACAGGTAAAATGATCGAACATACATTGTCAGAACTGGGAATCGAACATGATTTTGTATGGGTGAGTGG
>JAAYYM010000422.1 GCA_012515365.1 Clostridia bacterium | reverse complement strand
GAAAACAATATTAATTAAGATAATTAAATTCTATCAGAAATATATATCCGGTCTAAAAAGTACAAAATGTCCTTATTTTCCGACTTGTTCACAGTATGGATTAGAAGCTGTGGAGAAGTATGGTGCTGTAAAAGGTGGTTTTATGGCATTATGGAGAATTCTAAGATGCAATCCATTTTCTAAGGGTGGTTATGACCCTGTTCCCTAAAAAGAGAAAACAATATGCTTTATAACGCACGAATCATTTAAGGAGGCACTAATTTGGTTAATATACTATTAACACAAGACACCGGAAAAATTTTAGGACCAATTGCAAAATTACTTGGAATCCTTATGGACATGATCTTTAATTTATTAAATGCTATCAGTATTCCGAATACAGGGTTGGCTATCGTAATATTTACCATTGTTATTTACTTATGTATGATGCCACTTACGATTAAACAACAGAAGTTTTCAAAATTATCTGCTAAAATGAATCCTGAATTACAGGCAATTCAAGCAAAGTACAAGAACAAAAAAGATAATGACTCTATGATGAAAATGAATGAGGAGACAAAAGCTGTATATGCAAAATACGGTACTTCTCCGACAGGCAGTTGTCTTCAATTGATTATTCAAATGCCTATTCTATTTGCTCTTTACAGAGTTATTGATAATATGCCGGCATATGTTACTAAAATGAAAGATGCATTTATGGTTTTGGTTCCTGATTTTATCAAGCAGGCAGGTAGTTTGGATTTTATTCAGAATGCAGATAATTTTAAGAATGCAACAAGATTTGCAAAGAATTTTTCAAATGAATTATTTGTAAACGGTGATACACAATATGTATCTAATACAGTGATTGATGTATTAAATAAAGCATCAACTGCAGAATGGCATAATATTTATGCATCAGGCAATTTTGAAGGTTTGAAGAATTTAATTACAAACGCGCAGGGAACAGGTGCATTTGATTTGGTTGAGAAATATAATAATTTCTTAGGAATTAATATTGCAAATTCACCTTCTTATTATGTAACAGGATACTTTTCACAACTGAAAGACGGTATAGGTGGTGGATTTACAATTGCAGTAGTGATTGGTGCATTGATGTTCCCAATTCTTGCAGCAGTTACACAGTGGTTGAATGTAAAGTTAATGCCACAGACACCTACAAATGATGATAATGCAAGTAATTCTATGGCAGCTTCTATGAAAACAATGAATATGATGATGCCGATTATGTCAGCAGTATTTTGTTTTACATTACCGGCAGGTATGGGACTTTACTGGATAGCAGGTGCGGTTGTCAGAAGTATTCAACAGGTTGCTATTAATAAACATTTGGATAAAACAGATATTGATGAGTTGATTAAGAAAAATATTGAGAAGGCAAATGCCAAGAGAGAAAAGAAGGGATTACCTCCTCAAACAGTTAACAATTATGCAAGATTGAATACCAAGACAGTTGAGCCTAAGAAGTCAAATACTGTAGATAAAGAAGAAGCGATTAAAAAGGCTACGGAGTATTATAATAAGGGAGCAAAACCTGGAAGTATTGCTGCCAAGGCAAATATGGTGAAGCAGTATAACGAAAAGAACAATAAATAGGAGGGAATTTCTAATGGAATATATTGAGGTTACAGGAAAAACACTTGATGATGCAATTACAGAAGCATGTCAGAGATTAACAGTAACGAGTGATCGATTAGATTATGAAGTAATTGAAAAAGGCAGTGCCGGATTTCTTGGAATTGCCAGTAAACCTGCTGTGATTAAAGCGAGAGAGAAAAGTGAAGAGTCAATTAAAGCTGAAAAAGAAGCAGAGAAATTGACAAGAGAAATTGTATCAAAAGCGACTGCAACAGAAACAAAAAAACCTACCGGTGATATGTCAGAAGCAAATGATCCAAAGGAATTCTTAACAAAAGTGTTTGAAGCAATGAACATGGAAGTTGCAATCAATATAGAAACAGATGAAGAAGAAAATGAGATGTCTATTGATTTGACCGGTAAAGAAATGGGAGTTCTGATCGGAAAGCGCGGACAAACATTAGATGCACTTCAATATCTGACAAGTCTTGTAGTGAATAAAGGTAATAACAGTTATGTCAGAGTAAAGGTTGATACAGAAAACTACAGAAAAAGAAGAAAAGATACATTAGAAAATCTGGCAAAGAACTTGGCTTATAAAGTTAAGAGAACGAAACGTCCTGTTTCTTTGGAGCCAATGAATCCTTATGAAAGAAGAGTGATTCATTCAGCTTTGCAAAATGACAAGTATGTCAGCACACATAGTGAAGGGGAAGAACCTTTCAGAAGAGTTATTATTACATTAAACAAATAGAAAACAAAACATTACAATTAAAGAGAACAGTGTGGATTATATTCACACTGTTCTTGGCAATAAAGGCAAAATAGGAAATAGAAAATGCTGCAAAATGAGACTATTGCTGCAATCGCAACGAGTATGCAACAGGCCGGATTGGGAATTATTCGAATCAGTGGTCCTGGGGCAGAAGCCATTGCAGAAAAAGTATTTAAAAGTAAATCGGGGAAATGTTTGTCAAAGTGCGAAAGTCATACGATTCATTATGGCTTTATTTATGACGGAGATGTCTTAATTGATGAAGTGATGTTGTTAATCATGCGGGCGCCGCATAGTTTTACAAGTGAAGATACCATTGAGATTGATTGTCATGGTGGTATTTTGGTGATGAACCGGATATTGGAAACGGTGATCAAAAACGGAGCAAGACCGGCAGAACCGGGAGAGTTTACAAAAAGAGCTTTTCTGAACGGACGAATTGATTTGTCTAAGGCGGAAGCGGTGATGGATTTAATTCATTCCAAGAATGAATTTGCAATGCAAAATTCTATTGGACAGATTAGAGGCAGTTTATACGAAAAGATTAAAACAGCAAGAGAGAAAATGTTGTTTGAGATAGCCTTTATTGAATCAGCCTTGGATGATCCGGAACACATCAGTTTGGATGGATATCCAAGCAGGTTAGAAGAAACGCTTCTTGGAATAGAGCAGGAATTAGATAAGTTATCTGATTCATTTCAAATCGGAAAATTATTAAAAGAAGGTATTAAGACCGTCATTGTCGGAAAACCAAATGTCGGTAAGTCTTCTTTATTGAATATATTGGTTGGTGAGGAACGTGCCATTGTAACGGAGATTGCCGGAACCACCAGAGATGTTTTGGAAGAAACGATTATGTTACATGGTATCGGATTACAGATACTTGATACAGCGGGTATCAGAGATACTGATGATACTGTGGAAAAGATAGGTGTTGAACGAGCAAAACAGTATGCACAGAATGCGGATCTTCTATTATATATTGTGGATGCTTCTATTCCGCTTGATGAAAATGATGCGGATATTATGAAAATGATTGAAAATAGAGAAGCCATTATTTTGTTGAATAAAACAGATTTGAAAAATGTTGTCACGGAAGATGATTTAAAGAAGAAAATCAATAAGACGGTTATTTCGATTTCAG
>JAAYYM010000421.1 GCA_012515365.1 Clostridia bacterium | reverse complement strand
TTGGTGCAACATATACTCTTGTTGCCTTTGCTTCAATCTCCGGAAGGGCTCTTCTGTCAAGCTTTCCGTTTCTTGTTATCGGCAGCGTTTCTATCTGCATCATATATGCTGGTATCATATAGTCTGGCAAATTTATGCTGAGCTGCTCTCTTATTACTACCGCATCGACCTCAACATCTCCGGTGTAGTATGCAAATATTGCATTCTCTCCGTTTCTGTCTGCCTTGGCTATTACTGCACAATCGCTTATGCCTTCTACTTCTCTTATCCTTGTCTCGATCTCTCCAAGCTCGATTCTGAAGCCTCTTACCTTTACCTGCTCATCAATTCGTCCAAGATACTCAAGATTTCCATCAGGCAGCCACTTTGCCAGGTCACCTGAACGGTACATTCTTCCTTCTCCAAACGGATTCTTTACAAACTTCTGGGCTGTCAGTTCCGGCCTGTTAAGATATCCTCGTGCAAGTCCTTCTCCGGTTACACAAAGCTCTCCTGGGATTCCTATTCCGCACATTGTATCTCCGTTCATTATGTACGTTTTCAGCGTCGGGATTGCCTTTCCTATATCGCTGATTCCTCTTTCGATCTCTGCATCTCCGATCTCTCTGTATGTTACGTGTACTGTTGTTTCAGTTATTCCATACATATTCACGATCTTGCACTCAGGATGCTTTTCTCTCCAGTCTCTCAGCTTTGTCGGATTTAATGCTTCTCCTCCGAATATGAGATATCTTACGTAAAGCTTCTCTCCGTTGTCTACCCTCATAAGATTGTAGAATGCTGTCGGAACCTGATTAAGCACAGTTACCTTCTGCTCTCTCAGCAGCTTTATAAATACTTCGGGATCCTTTGCTTCGTCTTCACTTACTACTACAAGCTTTCCTCCGTAAAGTGTTGCTCCATACATCTCCCATACTGAGAAGTCAAATCCATAGGAATGGAACATCGTCCATACATCATTCTCATTGAAATCATACTCAAAATCATCGTTGAACATCAGTCTTACAACGTTCTTATGCATGATCTCTACTCCCTTTGGCTTTCCGGTCGTTCCTGATGTATATATAACATAAAGTCCGCTCTCAGGATCGATATCTACCTTAGGTGCAATATTGTTCTGGCTGTATGCTTCTTCTGTTCTGAGATCTATCTTTTCTCCGCTGAATTCTACTTCAAGAGGTGTTGCTCCGCACAGAAGTATTTTTGCTCCGCAGTCTTTGATTATGTACTCTACTCTGTCCTCCGGATACATTGTATTTATCGGAACATATATGCCTCCGGCCTTGATTATTCCATACATTCCGATTACCATCTCAAAGCTTCTCTCTATGAACAGTGCTACATAATCTCCGCTCTTTACTCCCTTTTCAATAAGCCTGTTTGCAAGTCGGTTTGCCTTTTCATCAAGCTCTGCATATGTCATTTTCTTGCCTTCAAACACCAAAGCAATATTATCAGGTGTCTTCTTGACCTGCTCTTCAAAAAGGTCTGCTATTGTCTTATTTCTTGGGTATTCTGACTCGGTTGCGTTGAAGTCGTTGAGAATTAAATTTTCTTCCCCAGGTGTAATAACCTTGATCTTTTCCAATTTAAGTATTGGATTCTCAATTACTTGTCTAATTATATTTACAATTTGATTGTGAGTCCTTATTATATCCTTTTCAGTCAAGCACATCTGTGGATAATCATATTCAAAATAAAAACTTTCATTTTCTCTCTCACTGATAGTCAATGTCAAATCTGCAACATGAATATTGTCTAACCATTTAATACTATATCCCTTTTTTTCAAATTCTTTAAAAGATATAGTTTGATACGAAACAAGAAAATCAATCAATCCACTTTTTTGACTCATTCCCTCAGTAAGCAAACCATATGAATACCTATGGTGTTTTAACATTTTTAATTCATTATTTTTCACTATTTTAATGAATTCCAAAAACGATAGCCCATTTTCAATATCTATAATCAGCGGTAAAACCGTAACATAAAGTCCGAGATGATCAAGCAGATTTTTATTTCGATTATGCAGGGCAACTGCAATAGACGCATTATCACTTAGTGTGGATTTTCCCTTATATAAAAGAGAGATACCATAAAAAAAACAAGGAATACTAATATCATTTTTTATACAAAAATTCTTTATTTTATTTGTCAAATCATCAGTAATAAATATATCATATCCTGCTCCAAGAATATTACTTAATGAATCAACATTAATTAAACTTTGTCCGCTATAATTAGTAACTTTATTTTTCCAATACTCTTTATCTTTATCAAAAATTTTAGATAAAATATATATCTTTTCCTTATCAACATATTCCTTATAATCATTACTTTCTGAACAATACTCACCGTCAGATAAATCAATTATATATTTTATTAAGTTATAAGCAGTAATTGCATCTCCAATAATATGATGAACAACTACAACCAGTTCAACTATTTTTTCTTCTAATATTTTAACTGTATAAAATCTGTATAAATCTGCATCAAAATCGAATATGCATTCTCCACGAATTTCGTTTATCCACTTTTTATATTCATTTCTATTTTTAAAAACAAAAAAAGGATGCGACTTAACCGTACTGTCACTATAATATTGTTTTACAGTATCATCTTCTTTCGTAATCTTAATCCTTAAAACAGGATTTTTTTTTATAGCAGTATTAATTATTGAATTCAACTTCTCATATTCAATTCCATTTTTAAATTTTATTGAAAACGATATATTATTGATGCTTGTTTGACTGTAATATTCCTCTTTCTTAAAAATTTCGGTCTGTGCTAATGATAATTCAAATTTCATATCAAGAACCACCTTTCTGTAAATTAGTTATTATTTTTTGTGGTTATATATACATGTCTTCACAACATTTAAACTCACTCCTGAATATCTATTGACTAAAATTCATTAATATATACTTTTATATATTTTTGACAAAAAAAAACCATATAATCCTATCATCCCCTTAATAAGCATAAAAATGTAAGAGCGCTGGATACCTCCCCGCTTTTTTTTTACATATGCAAATAATAAAGGGTATTTTTAGGATTATTGGTAAATTTAGGATTATTGGTAGATTTAGGATTATTGGTAGATTTAGTTCTGAAATTAAGTTATAATAATTTTTTAGTATAAAGCTAATAATGAAGTTATATATTTTGCAAACGTAATAAAAAAAGACAACTCAATCAATGCCAAACTAATAGTCAAAACAAAATACTGAATTTCAACATTATAAAATATATGATTTTTTATGATTAAAATAGCCATTACATCCTTTTAATATGGATGTAAGAGAAAGCAAATATAATGACATATATTAAAAATATGCCATTTTTTTAAAAAAAGTTCAAGAAATAAGCCAATTATCTTCGCTAGACTGCCTTCAGCAATGTAAAGAAGCCAAATCATTTTAGAACATTATGAGGGTAAACAGTCTTAACAAAGACGATAAGCTATCTATGACAATAGCTAAATCGTTTAAACTTCACCTCCAGTCGATTGATATCTGCATATTTTAAATAAACAGTTTTTTTCTTAGTGTATTTCCTTGATATATTCACACATATGTAATACTGCATATCCGTAGAAAATCCAAATATACTTCTTATCCCCCCTCTTCTATTCAAAACAACTAACACTAACAATTATATAATATACATTTTTACAAAAAACATATCAGATTTATATACATATATATTATATCAGATAATGATTTATATGTCAAGATATCAATATATTTCAGAGTATGCTTACGTTTTTTGAACTTTTTCTTTTGCAACATGATCTGAAATAATAATTGTTTCTGTAGACATTACAGTTTCCTCAGTATATGGATATGCGCGTTATTCTGATTGATAACTCTGCACTGTATCCTGAAGAGCTGCTTTATAGGCTCATCTGCAAAGGTGAGATATGTCTCCACGAACACATCCTCATTTCAACATATCCAGACGATCGATGTCCCTTATATTGCTCCTGATATTGGCTTAACAGAAGAAATGAATGAGTTAATTGTATACTGGCTGCCGTTAATGGAACACAGCAAGTATAATCTCATTTCATTCTAGGGCGACGTGTATACCGATTCCGCAAAATTTAATATCACACCTACTCCTGACAATATGCTGCGTGTATTCATGGCATATGTGCCAATGGAGGAGGCAATAGACATCGAACCACAGCAGCTTGAAACCATTGAAAGAAATGGCTTCACAGTTGTTGAATGTGGAGGATGTGTTATACAATAAAAAGGCCTACGCCAATTATGTGCGGTGCTTATATAACAGTATATGTCAGATACTCGGGGAACCCCTTCTCCAAAAGTTTTTCCCTCAATACCTAACGTATAACTGCTATGTGAGTATCGCACATAAAGGGCGGAGATCTTTATTTTCAGCTGTCACCCAAATGGAACATTCTAAAGGTCAGGAGGGCTGTAAATGTTAACACCCTCTGTTTAAAAAGCGATCAGTTATATTTCAAGCGTTGAGTAGATATTTATCGTTTTCAATATCAACTTTGCATTTTTCAGGAATCATACCTGTACTTATCGGCAGCATTAGCATATACATAAAGTGCCTTGACAACATTCCATAGCTCCTCATCCACTGTCTTGGTATGACTTACCTCCTATTTATGCATCGTTTCTACTACCATGATTTTAAACTCCCGTGTATATCTTTTATTTGGTTTAATTTTAGGCATAAAAATGCCCTCCTTTCGTTAGATTTCTAATTGGTATATCTCTATTATACCACATTCCCTAACAACAGGCTCGCATTTCAACAATGCGAGCCTGTTTTATTGTTGCATTAATACGAAAAATATGATATAATAATCAATAAAAAAGATATTGAACAATCATTACATATGAAGTGGAATTGATCGCAGTTTTAATCATACGAAAGGAGTAAGATAATGAAAAAAGCACTTGCACTTCTGCTGCCGCTGACATTGCTGGTATCAGCAGCGTCATGTTCAAGCAAAAGCAGCTCGTCAAAGTCTTCAGCAGTATCTGAGGCTGAAACGACAGCGGAGGCTGATAAGCCAACAGAGGATAACAAGACCGACGAGGACAGCATCTTTAAGTTTAAGTATCAGAAATACGCTTCAATGTCTCCCGAGGAAATAGTCGGCGAGCTGACGCTTGAACAGAAAGCTGATCAAATGGTACAGCCGGCTATCTACAACATCACCGAGGAGGATATGAAAGCCAACGACTATGGCAGTATCCTCTCCACTATGGGCAGTATCAATGCCGCCGGTTGGCGTCAGACTGTAGACAGCTTCCAGAAAGCTGCTGTTGAATCTGAGGCAGGAATCCCATACATCTACGGACAGGACGACGTTCACGGAGTTAATTACTGCGTTGATGCAGTATACTTCCCACACAATATCGGTCAGGGTGCTGCAAACGATGAAGACCTTGCATATCAGGTAGGTCTTATCACTGCGGACGAAGCCAAGCTCTGCCATATGATGTGGAACTTCTCCCCCTGTGTAGCTCAGTCTGTTGACCCACGCTGGGGAAGAACTTATGAGTCCTACGGCTCTGATCTTGATACGATAACAAAGCTCAGCACTGCCTACACAAAGGGACTTATCGATGGCGGTCTTGTTGCCTGTACAAAGCACTATTTCGGTGACGGAAACGTTGTATACGGCACCGGTGAGCAGGGCGAGACAAAAATGCTCATCGACCGTGGTGACGCTCAGCTTTCCGACGATGAGATAGAGGAGCTCCTGAAGGTATATCAGGCTCAGATAGATGCCGGAGTACAGACCATAATGATAAGCCACTCCTCCCTCAACGGCGTGAAGATGCACGAGAATAAAGAGTACATAATGAAGCTCAAAGACGAAATGGGCTTCGAGGGCTTCATCGTCAGTGACTGGGGCTCTGTACAGCATACATCAGGTGCGACCTATAAGGAACAGGTAATAAACAGCGTAAACGC
>JAAYYM010000420.1 GCA_012515365.1 Clostridia bacterium | reverse complement strand
GCTGTTATCACTGATTGTTTTACTGATTGTTGATTTATTTAAGGAACACACGGATGCTCTACGTTTTCTCTCTGACAGACACTGGATCATCAGATGGGGCATTTACTATCTTCTAATCAGCGCGACACTGCTTTCCTGTAATCTTTCAACACAGGAATTTCTATACATGAATTTTTAGTCACTTGGTGCTCATCCGAATGACTGACTTGATGGTCCCGGAGGTCTTATGAAAAAACACTCATTTGTAAGCTTTTTAATTAAATGTGTTCTGGCAGCATTGCCATTGATTGTTCTATGCCTGTATACGACCCTGAATCCATTTGGCTATATGGATCAGGAATACCCATCTTGGCACTATGAGCGCACTATGGCACGTTCTGCAAATGGCTATGATACTCTGGTCATTGGTGATTCAACTGCAAAAGCTGGTATGATTCCGGATGTGCTGGGTGAGGACGTGATCAATCTTTCAATGGGAGGTGCTACTCCGATCGAGATTTATTATGCAATGGAGCACTATCTCGATACGCATGAAGCACCTGCACATGTTTTTATCATGTTCACGCCTTATCATTATTCGTTTCTCGATAATTTCTGGCAGCGGACTATGTATTTTAACTATCTGACAACACAGGAAACACTAGAGCTTTTTCAGACTGCGAAGCAAAATAAAGATGAGGAGATACTGTCTCCAAACTATCAGGTCGATGCTTTGGCCTATCGGCTGAGACTTCCAAACAAATATCTCCCGGCTATGATCAACAGTCGTCTGATTGGTCGTTCGGACAGTAATCATGAAATTTACGCGCAGTTAATTGACTCTCGAGGTCAATCCTATTTTGGTACATTAGATGGATGTTCTGACCGTAATTATGAATCCAATTATACTGCCTTAAATTTATCACCAACGGTTGATATCTACATGCGTCGATTATTAGATCTTTGCACAGAACATCAGATCAATGTCATCGTAGAGCAGGCTCCCATGAATACCACATCTTATGAACATCTTGATCCTGTTTATAAGCAGGAATATTCTGATTACATGAAGCTGTTAAAAAGTGATTATCCTGCCATCACCATCAATACAGAAATCGAGCATTATGAAGATACGTATTATGGGGATGCTTCGCATTTAAATGAAAAGGGTGCCCATAAATTTTCAGGTGAAATGTGCGATAAATATCCTGATGTATTTAATCAGATCGAGAGAGGTGAATGATCATGAAACAACATATTTCATATATTGACGGCATTCGTGGATGTGCCTGTATAATGGTTTTTATTAATCACTTTCTGATGGCCTTTTTTCCTGCATCCTATCTTGGTGCAGATGCTGTTTCACACAGCAATGCCGGGATTGATATCTGGTACAGTCAGTCTGCCCTCTCTTCTTTAACCAACGGAAACTTCTGGGTATGTGTATTTTTTATTGTCAGTGCTTTTGTCATCAGTCTGAAGATCATGAATACAACCAAAAACAACCCGGAAAAGCTTTCAGGGGTTATATCAAACAGCCTGATCAAACGCTATCCTCGTTTATGCTTTCCGGTTTTTGCTGTCTGCGTTTTGATTTTCTTATGTTCCAGACTTGGCTTCTTTTACAACAATATCGCAGCTGCCATCACAGGTTCCTCGTTGATGACAGGAAGATACGCAACACCATTGTCACTTAGTGAATTATTATCCTGTGGCTTCATTAAAATCTGGTTTTTAAAAGATGAAACCTTCTCTAACTCTTTCTGGATGTTAAGCACACTGTTCTTCGGTGGTTTATTGTCCACAGTTTTAAGCTTAATGGTACAAAAAAAGAACCGGCTGATCCTACTCATTTACCTGTTCTTTGGGCTGATCTGTATCGCGCTCTCAAGCCTGTATCTGACCTTTGTCATTGGGACTGCTCTTGCATATCTGTTTGTCTTCCACAATGAATTCATAGAACAAATAAAAGGACGCTTCTCTCTCCAGATCGCTGCATGGATATTGT
>JAAYYM010000419.1 GCA_012515365.1 Clostridia bacterium | reverse complement strand
ATGTGTTTATAGCGTTGTTTCTTATGCTGATTGGATATTTACTCTATTTTTTAACCTTTCAAGGTGAGCAGATTATTAATAATACGTATAATACCAGACAAGAGTTGTTTGAAAAAAAAGTGGTGCGTGGCAGCATTCTGTCAAGAGATCATCAGATACTTGCACAAACAGTGGTTACGCCGGACCAAACAGAAAAAAGAGTATATCCTTTTAATAATCTGTTTGCACAGGTGGTTGGTTATTCGACACATGGCAATATCGGAATTGAGCAAATGAAAAATTTTTCATTGCTTCATTCAAATGTCTATATAGGGGAATGGATAGATCATACGATCCATGATGAAAAAAATATCGGTGATCATATTGTTTCTACATTGGATGTCGCCTTGCAGCAGGCGGCCTATGATGCATTGGGCGCATATAAGGGAGCAGTCATTGCCATGGATCCTGCTACAGGTGAAATCCTTGCAATGGTATCTAAACCGGATTTTGATCCTAATCTGATTAATGAACAGTGGGATCAGCTTCAGCTCGAGTCAGAGGACAGTCCTTTGATCAATCGTGCAACACAGGGACTTTATCCCGGTGGATCTACGTTTAAAATCATAACGGCATATGCCTATTTGAAACAGCATCAAAATCAATTTCAAGATTACAGCTACACATGTAATGGAATTTTAAAAGATGGTGAAAATGAGATTCATTGTTATCACAATACGAAACATGGGCAGGTCAATTTTATTGATTCCTTTGCACAGTCGTGTAACACATCCTTTGCAAACATAGGTATTTCTCTGGAACGCAGTAAATTTCAAACCACCTGTGATGAGCTATTATTTAATCAGGCGCTTCCAATCGATCTTCCATCTAATAAAAGTTTTGTACCGATTGATCAGACATCTACAAACGAAGACGTGATTCAGGCGGCGATAGGACAGGGAAAAACCTTGGTAACACCCATGCATATCGCTTTGATCACCTCGGCAATTGCAAATGATGGAATCTTAATGAAGCCTTATCTGATCCAAAAAATTGAGAGTTATAAAGGTGATGAAGTAGAATCCTTTTCCTCAAAAGAATACAAAGAATTAATGACAAAAGAAGAGAGTGCAATCATGCAGGAGCTGATGTATGAAGTGGTTCGCACTGGTACTGGAAAGAAACTGAATGAAGCATCTTATACAGTCGGTGGAAAGACAGGTTCGGCAGAATATTCAAATCAGACCAAAGACAGTCATGCATGGTTTACAGGCTTTGCAGCAGATGGAAACAAAAACATCGTGGTAACAGTTGTCGTAGAAGGTGCCGGTTCCGGTTCTGAATATGCTGTGCCTATTGCCAAACGCGTATTTGACTCATACTTCAATTAATGATATAATTTTTTTTAAGTCTTGTGAAAGACCCACCATGAACAGGAGGGATTGCATTGATTGAAGCAACGAGCTGTGGCGGTGTGGTTATTTTCCGTGGAAAGATACTTCTTTTGTATAAAAATATTAAAAACCGATATGAAGGATGGGTCTTACCAAAGCGGTGTTTGTCAAGTAAGTTGTCGCATTTTATATAAAATATTTCAATGCTGATTTGTTATAAATATATAGAATTTTAATTAACTGATGGTATGTTTAATAAAGGTACTTCTTCTTTAACTACCAT
>JAAYYM010000418.1 GCA_012515365.1 Clostridia bacterium | reverse complement strand
TGGACCGATGGAAGATATTATCTGCAAGCAAAACAGGAGCTTGCAGACTCTGAATTTGTACTGTATAAAATGGAGCCGGAGGTACCATCCCTAGAACAATACTTAAGCAGTCATGTTAAGAAAGGCGAACGAATAGGTGTGAATGGTTCCATCCTTTCTCAGAGCATGGGAGAACGTCTTGAAAAGATTTGCAAAAGTGAAATCACACTTCTTAGTCATTATGATCTAATAGGTGAATTATGGGCAGACAGGCCATTACTTAAGCATGAACCGATTTATCTGCTTGATACCACAATAGCTGGTGAAAGCAGGAGGGATAAAATCGGGCAAATCCGGAAATCATTCAATACGAAAGACAGTGCATTATTTCTTTCTGATCTTGATTCGATCATGTGGCTTTTCAATATGAGAGGGCATGATATTATTTATCATCCTGTCGCATTGTCGTATGCACTTCTGACACGAAAAACAGTTGCCTTGTTTGTCTCCTTGAAGGCAGTGAAGAAAGAGGATAAAGAACTTTTGATACAGGATGGAATTGACCTGTATGAATATGACACAGTGGAAGATGAGCTGCCACACTTATTAAAAAATGAAGAAGTGAAAACCGTATATGTCGATCCCCTACAAACATGCTTTCGCTTGTATTCTCTTTTAAAACAGACGCAAGAGGTAGCTTTCGTCTCCAATTATCAGCTGATACCAAAACAGATCAAAAATCAAACAGAAATTGAACAGATCAAGCGTGCTCATCTTTTAGATGGAGTTGCAGTAACAAAACTAATTTATCGATTGAAGCAGACGATGAAGGAGAAAAAAGATCTGACTGAACTAGCTGTGAGTCAGGAGCTAGAAGCAATCAGAACTAAAATACCGGAGTATTTGGAACCTTCTTTTGAAACGATTTCAGCATATGGGGAACATGCTGCTATTGTGCATTATACGCCGTCAGTCTTGCACGATAAAATCATTCAGAAAAAAGGTTTTTTGTTGATCGATGCAGGCGGTCAGTATCGGTATGCGACTACAGACATGACCCGCACGATAGCAATGGGAGAGCTGAAAGAGGAAGATAAGAAGCATTACACATTAGTTCTGAAAGGGAATCTGCAGCTGTCACATGCAGTATTTATACATGGCTGCACAGGTACCAATCTGGACATTCTGGCACGCACGCCAATCTGGAAAGCATTTCTTGATTACAGACACGGAACTGGGCATGGGATCGGATGCTATTTATGTGTGCATGAGGGGCCGCAGGCTTTTCGATGGAAGAGGAGTCCACATTTACCTGACGTTGTTATAGAACCCAATATGGTGACATCAGATGAACCTGGTATTTATATAGAAAACTCACATGGAATACGTTTGGAAAATGCACTGTTATGTGTGGAGAAACAGCAGAACGAGTGGGGCAGATATCTTGGTTTTGAAGACCTGACACTGATTCCGTTTGATCTGGATGCAATCTGTAAAGAAGAGTTGTCCGAAGAAGAAATTAAATGGCTGAATCAGTATCATAAAGTTGTACGAAACATGTTATGTCCGTTCCTTACGGACAAAGAACAGGAATGGCTTTGTGGGGCAACCAGAGAAATCTAAAAATTGTATGAAATGTTAAAAATGTAGGGATTCAACTTGACTTTTAATACTCGGTTTGAGATAATAGCCTACGGATGTGCTAGGAAAATAGCACAACTGAAGTTAAAAATCCGTACCATTTTTATAATGCGGGTAAAAATAAATATTTTTATAACCAAGAAGGAGGACGAATATGTCAACAAAAGCTTATTATCCAATATCAGAAATTGGAGCAGGAAAAGTAGGATTTTCTAAAACTCGTTCAATCATTGAAGCTGCTTTCTACGGAAACAATGTAGTAAAAGTAAATACTTTGAAAGAGGCTTATGAATTAGCTAAAAATTCACCGGGAACAGTTGTAACTGATATGCCAATCAAAGATGGTGAAACATTTGGACTTGAAAAAGATGCAAAGGTTTTATTATTCAATGATGGAGCTGTAACAGGACGTTATGCAGCAGCTCGTCGTATCAAAGGAGAGCCTGGAGTAAATGAAGCAAAACTTGATAAAGTTGTTATGGACGCTATTTATGAGACACGTTGGAAAACTATGTATCATGCAGAGTGCTTCGTAGGACTTGATCCTGAATTCATGGTAAAAGCTCATCTTCTTATTCCAGAAGGAGAAGAAAATATCCTTTACAACTGGATGATCAACTTCCAGTACATGTCAGATGAGTATGTAAAAATGTACAAAACATCAAAGAAAGTTGGAGATGGCAACGAACCAGACATCTATATCTTCTCAGATCCTCAGTGGATACCTGGAAACAGACCTGATGTTGACTATAGCTGCTTAAGCGATCCTCTGACACTTTGCTACTTCGATACAAATGAAAACTGTGCAGCAATCCTTGGTATGAGATACTTCGGAGAGCATAAAAAAGGAACTCTTACAATGGCTTGGGCACTTGCTAACAGAAATGGTTATGCATCATGCCACGGTGGACAGAAAGAGTACTCTTTAGCAGACGGTTCAAAATATGTTGCATCTGTATTTGGTCTTTCAGGATCAGGTAAATCTACATTAACACATGCAAAACATGGCGGAAAATATCCGATCACTGTACTTCATGATGATGCTTTCATTATCAATACAGATACATGTTCATCAGTTGCTCTTGAGCCTACTTACTTTGATAAGACAGCAGATTATCCTACAGGATGTGCTGACAACGAGTATTTATTATCAGCTCAGAACTGCTCATGTACATTAGATGAGGATGGAAAGATCCAGTTAGTAACAGAAGATATCAGAAATGGTAACGGACGTGCTATCAAATCTAAATTATGGTCACCAAACAGAGTTGACAAGATCGACGCTCCTGTTAATGCAATCTTCTGGATTATGAAGGATCCTACAATCCCACCAGTAGTTAAATTAAAAGGATCAGCTCTTGCATCAGTTATGGGTGCTACACTTGCTACAAAGACATCTACAGCAGAACGTGTTGCTGCAGGTACAGACTTAAATGCTCTTCGTATTGTTCCTTATGCTAACCCATTTAGAACATACCCACTTGTAAATGATTACGAGAAATTCAAAAAACTCGTTCAGGAGAAGGATGTTGACTGCTACATCGTTAACACTGGAGACTTCATGGGTGCAAAGGTTAAACCAGCTGATACTTTAGGAATTCTTGAGACAATCGTTGAAGGAAAAGCTAAATTTGAAAAATGGGGACCTTTCGAAGATATCGAAATCATGAATGAATGGTCTGGAAAGACAGGAGACTTTACTCCAAACCTTTCAGATAAAGATTATGTAGCAGCATTAAAGAATGCTATGGCTAATCGTGTGAAAGCAGTTGAAGACTTCGCTACTAAGAAGGAAGGTTATGATAAACTTCCTGATGAAGCTTTAGCAGCACTTAAGAAAATCGTTGATGAAGCTGCAAGCTTATAATCAATTATTTTAAATCTGAATTTACAAAATTGCAGGCTGTGTAATCTTACACAGCCTGTTTTTGCACAAATTATCAGAAATTGGTAAAAAGTGTGTATTTAATAAAATTTTTATATTAAAAACTGATAATTATATTGCAAAACGGAAATGATTTGTATATAATAAAGATAGATTTCCTGGAATGTTCGACAACTCTTGTTATTTTGAACCTACATCAGTTTAAACGGGATTCTTATATTGCTACAGTTGATGTCAGGCCTCATAAGATCGGAGGAAGGCAGAGATGTAGTTGCGGTTACCCACCTAGCATTAGCTAGGAGTCAAAATACAAGAACCGGCATTTTGGGATATCCATACACAGAGTTTTGATCTACTGTGTATCATAGCACAAAAGAGAAAGGTGGAATATCCACCCATAGTGACAGCCTTTATAGGCTGTCACTTTTTATGTAATAAAGCTTCTACTAAAGATATGAGAAATAATTTTCTTCCTGTTTTTATCAAAAACTTTGAATATATCTTACCGGAACAAGATATAATGAAACAAGCATTGATAGGAATAGAAAATATGATTACATATAAACTAAAAGTATTACTTGTTCTGGTTATTATCATTGGATTCATAATGGTAATGGAATTGGAGCAAATGAAGCGTCAACATGTCAAGGATGAGCAGACAAATGAGGCTGAAAAACAGATAGAAGAACATAAGCAAGATCAACAGGATCCATTAATGAAACTGCAACAGGATGCACTGGATTCAATCAGAGTATTGATTATGAATGATGAGTTTAAAGGCATTTACCATGATCACATTGAGATTTCAAGTGAATCAGAAATCGAGTTGAGTGTCGGTACGCTTACGACGATTCTGGAGCCAAAGAAACAGCATAGCTTTTCGCTGGAAGCGCTAAAGACGCAGTATGATCAGATAGAGGATCTTGGAGTCGTTACATTAAAGACAAAGGAACCGGATGCGGTTATGGCATTACATTCCGTAAAGCGTCATCAGACGCTGCCGGAGTATCGTGGAATATTTAAGGTTAGGACAGATGAGAGCGGATTTGTAATCGTAAATGAATTAAGTCTGGAAGAATACTTATATGCGGTTGTACCGAGTGAAATGCCTGCCGGTTATCCGTTTGAGGCTTTAAAGGCACAGGCAGTTTGCGCTCGTACATATGCGCTCAGACAGATGCAGCATATTGCTTATCCTAAATTTAATGCACATGTGGATGACAGTACGAATTATCAAGTCTATCAGAATCTTTCTGAGCAAGAAGAGACAACAGCAGCTGTCAATGAAACTAAAGGGATGGTCGTATGTCAGAAAGGTGAGTTGGTCGAAACATGTTATTACTCAACTTCCTGTGGCGCTTATTCAAATGCATGTGTGTTTTCTCCACTCAAAAATCATGAAGACTGTACCTATCTAAAGGCAGGTATAGCATCTACAAAAGCACAGTATACACCCAGACAGCTGACAGATGAAATCCATTTTGCAACTATGATTCAGGACCGAAATGAACAGGATTATGAATATCAGGAGGACTGGTATCGATGGAATTGTGAAATTCATTTTGAAAATCTTGATGAAATCAATCGCAGGATCTTAGAACGATTTCAAAAAGAGCCTGACTATGTATTGCCTGAAGGTGAAAAGTTAGATGAAACAGAGCGTTTGCAGTTTAAACAAATACGAGAAATGAAAATCCTAAAAAGAGAAGAGGGCGGTGTAGTCACGCAACTTCTGCTAAGAGATGAAGAAAAGTCTGTCAAACTGATCTCACAAAATCTAATTCGCTATGTATTAGCCGGAGGATGTGATAAAATTATAAATAATCATGAAGAAGAAAGTCAGGTGGGGGCTCTTTTGCCGAGTGCATTTTTTACGTTCGGTGAGTGGAAGGAAGAGGATGGAGTCTTACAATCTGTCAAAGTGTATGGAGGAGGCAGCGGACATGGTGGCGGTATGTCACAGAATGCCGCAAAATGTATGGCACAAAAAGGGATGCGTGCAGACCAGATTTTAGAATGTTTTTACCATGATATTGAAGTGATCACTTTAGGAGAGAATGAATGAGGAAGAAAATTGAATGGATCATAAGGGCAGTCAGGATATTTTCAAAAGAAACAGCAAAGGAGAACATCAGAACACATGCGTCTAGTTCAGCATTTTTTACGTTCCTTTCTTTGATTCCGTTTTTGCTGCTTTTGATTTCAGCCATTCCATATACACCGTTAACAAAAGCAGACCTTCTGTCTGCTATTGTCTTTTTGCTACCTAATTCAATAGATGGATATGCCATTCACATCCTTGATCAGTTATATCACAATTCACTGACGGTTTTGTCAGCCTCTGTGATTACTGCAATCTGGAGCTCTGCACAGGGATTTTTGTCCATAACAAATGGATTAAATGCAATTTATCATGTGAAAGAAAACAGAAATTATTTTCTGCTGAGAATCCGTGCAGCATGCTATACTGTGATTTTTATGATTTTGCTACTTGTCTCGGTGATGCTGGCATGTTTT